>JARIEH010000046.1 GCA_029256865.1 Psychrobacter sp. | reverse complement strand
ACACTCGTACATTTATATAGGTATTTATAGTAGCTATGTTTAATTTCATGAAGAAAAAAACCCCTTCAAAATCCGCTTCAAAGTCTGAAACACCGCAGCAGCAGGCCGCGCGTGACAGTGCTGTTGACAAGGTGCTGCTTGGCTATGAAGTGCAAGGTATCAGTATTGCCAGCATGGTGACTGGCCTTGCGCGTGATTGTGATCAGCTCACTTTAGATTTACGTCTACCGCAAGAGAGTAGCCCTGAGACCATTCAGCAAGAGCTTGGGCAACTACTGCATCCACATGGCATCACTACGATCCATATGAACGTGCGTCTGCCAGCAGCAGCGAAGGGTGCAGGAGCAAGCTTACCAAAACAGATGCCCAAGACGACGGATGCAATGGCTCATCAAGCCAAGCCTAGCACGCAGTCAGATATAGATAGCGAACCACCAATCACTAAAGCGGCGCCAACACAAGCATCGCTGGCAGCGCATCCACGTATTCGCCATATCATCGTAGTCGCCTCTGGTAAAGGCGGTGTCGGTAAATCAACCACTACCGTGAATATCGCCTTAGCCTTACAAAAACTGGGCAACCGTGTAGGGGTACTTGATGCTGATATCTATGGTCCTAGCATGCCGACTATGCTCGGTGTCGCTGACGTCAAGCCGCAGCTAGAAAATGATCAGTTTGTCCCAGTCGATGCACGTGGTTTAGCGATGCTTTCTATTGGCAGCTTGCTTGATGGTGATAATACGCCTGTGGCATGGCGCGGACCAAAAGCAACCGGTGCTCTGATGCAGCTGTACAATCAAACCAACTGGCCACCGTTAGATTACTTAGTCATTGATATGCCACCAGGTACAGGTGATATTCAGCTGACTCTGGCACAGCGTATTCCAGTCACTGGAGCGGTTATTGTGACGACACCGCAACATATTGCGTTACTCGATGCGCAAAAAGGCGTCGAGATGTTTAATAAAACCAATATTCCCGTACTTGGTGTGGTCGAAAATATGGCACTGCATACTTGTAGCAACTGTCATCATACCGAAGCCATCTTTGGTACAGGCGGTGGTGAAAAAATTGCGGAACAGTATCAGGTGCCATTATTAGGACAGCTACCCTTGGCAAGCAGTATCCGTGCGCAAGTGGATAAGGGTGAGCCAAGTGTGTTGGTTGATGATGAATTTGCACCTTATTATCTGAGCATTGCTAAAAATATCGAAGCCAATATCAGCAAATTTGCTAAGCCTATTAATGATAAGCGTATTTTTTAATCATGGCTTTTTTTTGCGGTTTTCTTTACACTCATGGCGTGACAGATAATGCTCTGTATCGAAATTTATAGTTATATTTAAGGAATAACAATGTCTATCAAGTC
>JARIEH010000282.1 GCA_029256865.1 Psychrobacter sp. | reverse complement strand
GGTTGATAATATCGGCGTAAAAATCATGCAGCATATCAATAAAGCTGCCGTCATCAATCCCGTATCGCTATTGTCATTAGTACTTCTCTCAGCGCCAAAAGCAGCACTTGATGAAGATATTTGCCGTCAGCAAATTGCCTTATATCAAGGGATCGCCCGTAAGATGCCTTACTCTGATGATACGGTCATTACGGATATGAATCGGCAGCAAATCATTAATTATGGTATCAAGCTCAAGCTCATCGAGCGTACGCCGCATATTTTAGGCGATATTATCCAAGTTGCTGGTAAGCAGGCGGCATTGCTCAGCTACTTCCGTAATAACATTTTGCATGTCTTTATTTTACTGTCATTCCTAGCAGCTCTCGTCGCACGCAATGGCCGTATCAAACGCAGTCGCCTCGATGACATCGTTATCCAGATGTATCCATTCTTACAAAGCGAGCTGTTCTTATACTATCCCTCACACGGTTTAATGGATGTCTTAAATCAAAAAGTTGATAACCTCATTGCCCATAACTTAATTGTCGACTTAGGTAATGGCATGCTTAGTGTCCCTGACGCCAATAGCAACTGCTATCAACAGCTTCAAGTACTGGCAGCACCTGTTGAGCAAAGTCTTGAGCGTTACTTTATGACACTTGCTCTACTCGCACAGCAAGGCTCTGGCAATTTAACCGAGGATGAGGTGGTTGATCTATGTCATCTACTTGGTCAGCGCTTGTCTGTGCTGTATGCTGATGACATTCCAGACTTCTTTGACCGCTCACTATTTACCAGCTTTGTAAACGCACTTATCCGTCTCAACTATCTACAAAAAGACGAAGAGACTGGTGTGCTGACTTTTGATCAGCGTATCAATGATATTGCCAGTCATGCTAAATATGTACTGAGCCCTGATATGATGCAAATCTTGCAGCAAGTTGCCAGTTTAGATGACAAAGAAATCGCCCATGCTATTACTGAAATCAGTAATAAAAAACAGCGTAAATTTGGCCGTAAGCGTTAGGGTATCTCACTTTATAATCTAACCTAGATATAATCTAATCTCGAGCATTAAAAAAGACCTCTAATAAAATTAGAGGTCTTTTTTAATGCTTATTTCTTTCACTACTTAACAGTAAAATTGGCTGAGTAAAGCTACTAGCTGGTAATTTTCTTATACTTCATGCGCTTAGGACCCGCGTCATCACCCATCGTCTTTTTGCGGTAAGTTTCAAACTCAGAATAGTTACCGTCGAACCAGATTGGACCTTCATCTTCGAATGCTAGGATATGAGTGGCAATACGGTCAAGGAACCAGCGATCATGCGAAACCACCATGACGGTGCCTGGAAATACTTGAATCGCATCTTCTAGCGCACGTAAAGTCTCGATATCTAAGTCGTTAGAGGGCTCATCCAGCAATAGTACGTTTGCGCCTTGCTTTAGCGTCTTCGCCAATTGTAAACGGTTACGCTCACCACCAGACAGTTGACCGACACGTTTTTGCTGATCCGAACCTTTAAAGTTAAAGCGACCGATATAAGCACGGCTTGGAGTGGTATAGTCGCCAACCGTAATGATATCTAGACCGTCAGACACTTCTTCCCATACCGTTTTGCTATCGTCTAAATTATCACGAACCTGACCAACATAGGCGACACTGACGCTTTCACCCAAATCGACTGAACCAGTATCTGGCGTATCACGTTCGGTAATCATGTTAAATAATGTGGTTTTACCCGCACCATTGGGACCGATAATACCAACGATAGCGCCAGCTGGCACATTAAAGCTGAGATTTTCATAGAGCAAACGATCACCAAATGATTTGGATATATCGTTCACTTCGATGACCTTGTTACCCAAACGTGGACCTGGTGGAATATAAATCTCCGAGGTCTCATTACGCTGCTGGAACTCTTTTGAGTTTAGCTCCTCAAAGCGTTGTACACGAGATTTAGACTTGGCTTGTTGGCCTTTTTTGTTGGTACGAATCCACTCTAGCTCTTTTTTCAGCGCTTTAGCAAAGGATTCTTCTTGCTTATTCTGCTGCTCTAAACGGGTGTTCTTTTGCTCTAGCCACTCAGTATAGTTGCCTTCATACGGATAGCCATGCCCACGGTCAAGCTCCAAAATCCACTGCGCCACGTTATCGAGGAAATAACGGTCATGGGTAATGGCCACAATAGTACCGCTATAGTTTTGCAAGAATTGCTCTAACCATGCTACGGACTCAGCGTCCAAATGGTTGGTTGGCTCATCTAGTAATAGCATATCAGGACGTGACAATAGCAAACGGCATAACGCCACGCGGCGTTTTTCACCACCGGACAATTTGCTAACGTCCGCATCCCAAGGTGGCAGACGCAAGGCGTCGGCGGCTTTTTCTAGCTGATTGTTTAAGTTATGTGCATCCCAAGTTTGGATGATGTCTTCCATCTTGCCCTGCTCTTCGGCAAGCTTATCAAAGTCTGCATCAGGTTCGGCATATTCAGCATAAATCTTATCTAGACGTGCCAGCGCATCTAGCGCTTCACGCATACCATCTTCGACGTTACCACGGACATCTTTGCTATCATCAAGCTGTGGTTCCTGCGGCAAATAGCCAATTTTGGTGCCCGTTTGCGCGCGTGCTTCACCACTGAATTCAGTGTCAACGCCCGCCATAATACGTAGTAAGGTCGATTTACCCGAACCATTGATACCCAAGACACCAATTTTGGCACCGGGGAAAAAAGATAAATTGATGTTCTTTAGAATCTCGCGTTTAGGCGGAACAAGTTTTGACACGTTGTTCATCGTGTAGATATATTGAGCCATTAACACTCCGATGGACTACATAAAAGAGACCAAGCAATCGCTTAGCATAAATACTAATGCTGCTCTTGTCTCAAAATTAGGATCATAAGTTATGAACCATTATCGCATTGTGGCGCATGCCCTGCAAGCTGACAGCAGGCTTTCTAACTTGTTTTAGCGGTTTTGTCAAAAAGCCCAGCAGCTTTCAGCTAAAGTCAAAAAAGACAGTAACATTTAGCCTGTCTATTCTTACTAGAAGCAATCCTAAGCCACTGGTAACCAAAGCGATAAAGGCTCATAATAGGATAAACAATAATCGTAAAAAAAGTACTGGTACGATGTATGACCGATATAGTATCCGTAAGGTGCTTATAACGATAAAATCATAAAAATGGAGTTTTACCATGGGTCACCAAACCAATTCATCAGACTTAAATATTATCCATAACGAGCAAGCCAAACGTTTTGAGACGACGATTGAAGGTCAAACTGGATACATCAGTTATCAAGAGCAGGGCGATACTCTAGTCTATGACCATACTATCGTGCCACAAGCACTCGGGGGGCGCGGAGTCGGCTCAAAGCTGGTCAAGCATGCGCTCGACTATGCCCATGAGCATAACAAAAAAGTCGTACCCCAATGCTCATTTGTATCTGTATATATTGATAAGCACCCTGAGTATCAGGATCTACTATAACACCGTTAAATAATAGCTTTATATGATACATATCCATCCCAATCCCCATCACATAATAATAAAGGATATTAATATGAGTAGCTTATCTGACAAACAAGTCAACTTACAGCTAGAAGAGCTCCCAGGCTGGCAGCGCGATGGCGATAGTATCGTCAAGACTTATCACTTTAGTGACTTCATTGAAGCCATGAGCTTTATGAATCAAGCAGCTTTTTATGCCGAAGCCCTTGAGCACCATCCTGAATGGCGCAATCTTTATAACATCGTGGAAGTACGCTTAACCTCTCATGATACTGTTGGGATTACCAGCCATGATATCCGCTTGGCAAAACGCATGGAACACATCATCCAGCCCAAGACTTTTTAGAGTGACATGCAGATGGTAATAGAATTAGTAAATACACTCCACCCTTGAATGTATAATAAATCTCTAAAGGTTCAAAGCAAAAAACGTCCTACAAGAGGACGTTTTTGATCATATTGATTCAGTAGTGACTTAGCGCTGTTTCTATTACATCTTACGACCAATAAAAGCCACAATGAATAAGATGACGGCTACTACTAAGAAAAGATATGCCAAGTTAGAAGATAACCCAGCCACGCCGCCGAATCCTAAGAAACTCGCCAACAGTGCGATTACTGCAAAAATAATTGCCCAACGAAACATAGTAATTCTCCTCAATTATAAAAGCATCTATTTGTGAAACGCGAAACAAGGATTGGTTCTGCTACTCCTTTAAAAACTGCTTTTTACAAGCCTTGCTACGTTTACTTATTATGAGTGCTTATTGTTTTTGTTTATATTACCTACTCATAGGTCGTGATAATAGATTAGCAATTCTTTTCAATATAATACGTTCAGTTTGGTAATCATCAGGCTATATTGTGTAAGCTTTGTAGTAGTCTCAGCTGATTTGTATTAAGTTTGAGAGGTTTCTAAAGTAACTGAGTTTCCAAATCTCGTATTGACTTGGCATTGAAGCCTTAACCGCATACGCTGACATGCTTGCAGCGCATTTTTTTATACCCATATCCCAGTAGCCATCGCTAACTTGGTTGACCTTATTTCATTCACTATATTTAATAGTAAACTTATTATAAATAAAGGAAAATAATGATGAAAAACAATACAGATACCCAACATGATACTTCACAACGTCCCTATGCTGTGGTTTTATACGGTGCTACTAGCTTTGTCGGTCAAATTACGGCCCACTATCTGGCGCAGTTTTTATCCGATAAAAAATCCAATGACGATTCAGAAAATACTGTGGTTACTTGGGCGATAGCAGGTCGTGATAAAGAAAAGCTCGAAAAGCTGCAGTCAGAGCTTAGTAAGGCTCAGGACAATGAAGAAACCACTAGAAAAGTGGACATCATCATCGCTAATAGTGACGATGACAGTAGCCTTGATGAGATGACCAAACAAACCCAAGTAATTATCTCAACGGTAGGTCCTTATCTCAAATATGGTGAGCCACTGATTAAGTCTTGTGTCAGCAATGGCACCGATTATGTCGACCTCACTGGTGAAGCGATCTTTATCAAGGACATGATGGATAAATATCAAGATCAGGCCAAGCAAAGCGGCGCACGTATCGTCAACTCCTGTGGTTTTGACTCTATTCCTTCAGACTTAGGAGTATACTTCACCCAACAGCAGGCTGAAGCACAATTTGATAAATCTTGTGACGTCATTCATATGCGCGTAAAAGCAGCTAAAGGAGGGCTTTCTGGCGGTACTATCGCCTCCATGGCGACTATTTTTGAAGAAGTCGGTACAGATAAAGCGCGCCGCAAGCAAGTAGCCAACCCTTATCTGCTCAATGACGATAAAGATGCGCCTACCGTACGCCAAGACAATATCAGCAAACCAGAATACGATAATGAACACCATCGCTGGTTAGCGCCTTTTGTGATGGCCAGCATCAATACTCGCATCGTCCATCGTAGTAACCAGCTACTCGGCTACGAATATGGTCGTGACTTCAAATATGATGAAGCGATGTGGATGAAAGATGGCATCAAAGGTCAAATGATGAGCTATGGTATGAGCATAGGTTTAATTGGATTTGCGACAGCGATGGTATTCAAACCAAGCCGTGAACTCCTCTCAAAACACGTACTGCCCAAATCAGGCTCTGGTCCTTCGAAGTCAGATCAAGAAAATGGCTATTTTGATATTCGCTTTTTTGGTGAAACTTCCAAAAAAGAGACCATCACGACCAAAGTCACTGGTGATAAAGACCCAGGTTATGGCGGTACCTCAGGCATGCTGGCACAATCAGCACTCTGTTTAGCACAAGATATTGCCAAAGAAAAGGTGGCAGGTGGTTTTTGGACGCCAGCCTCTGCAATGGGTGATAAGTTACTGGATCGTCTTGAGGCTCATGCGGGTCTTAGCTTTGAAGTGGTATAAAACAAAGCTTAATATCAATTAACATCAAAGAGCTCAACTTTAATAAATAGCCTCTCTGACTTATTATTTTTGAAGGCCGTATTCTATTATTAGAATACGGCTTTTTTCGTCTATATATAACCACAGAGCCTCCTGTCAAAGCCTAGAAAAATATAGATATTGAACACTCAAATTTATTTAAAATTGACAACGTAGCCCTTGAGTAAGTCACATTACAGGTTCCTAGCTTTTTGCTACCTAATGCGAGCGTCCTTAAGGTCAGAAACCATCCATTAAAAAGCATATTTTAGATCTTTTATCACCCCACATTTGAGTCAATGCTTAAGCTATTCAATCATTGGCTGCGCACCTTTTGCTAAAATTATGACTGGTTTACACCGTATATATACATGGATACAGTAGTTTCAAAATGTCACATGAGCACATCAATCTGTTAGAAGGTTAATGAGTTTACTACTGAAATCTTACTGCTATAGCTGTTACTTTCCTCTTCAGAAAATGTGATGGTCTTAATTTAGAAGTTACCCCTCTCTTTTCTACCTTTCAAAGCCTTATACGTACCGATCATGATAATTATTATTGTAGTTATCATGATTTTATTCTCTCTATCGAAAAACGATTAAATATACCAAACACCGATATTTAAATCATTTATAGAGAACGAATGCATAAATCAATGCTAGGTAATGATCATGTTCAAAAAAATTTAGACTGATCACTGACTTTTATCTACTAAGGAATTCACTCATGAAACACAATACTTTATCTTTATCGTTACTTCTTAGCGCTGCCCTTGTGGTTCCATCGTTTGCAATGGCAGAACTCATCGATCATAACCAGGCTTCTGTAACAGCGGACAACAGCACTATGCCTACTAAACAAAGTATACAAGAAGATGAGACAGACTTGACCCCCCTTCAACCTAG
>JARIEH010000107.1 GCA_029256865.1 Psychrobacter sp. | reverse complement strand
ACAATTACAGTGAAGTCGATCAATCAACCGTTAATATTAAGCGTATGGTTGACGGACGCGGCTTGGCTTGCCCAATGCCACTGTTAAAGACCAAAGTGGCTCTACGCGATGTGGCGACTCATGAATCACTGTATGTTGTCGCCACTGATCCCAACTCACAAGCAGATATTACTGCTTTTTGTCGCCAAACCCAGCAAGCTGCTCATGGTGATACGTTGTTATTAACGGTAAATGAAATGACGGGCGGGCAAACAGTGAATGGCGCGCATGGCTTGCCAAAACAGCCGCCCGATACAATATTTCACTTCATCATTACCAAAACTGATAGCAACTAAGCGCGACTATCCTTTACAATTAAGATAATAAAAATTCTCAATTGCATACTTGTTTACTTATTTGATCAAGGTCAAGAATATGGCTACTCTCCCTAACGACTCAGCGACCACCAAAAAGGGGCGCCCTACTGATAGCACTGCTAACCAGAGAAATGCAGCGCGTGAGGCGGCACTGGAAGCCGCCTCTAAACGCCCTCCCTATGATTCTAGTGCCTTAGAAGATACGAGCACGCGTGATTTGGTGCCCGCCATGCCGACGCACTTGTCTGCACCTGGGGTTAATTTGGGTGCTTATATCAATACCGTGCATCAAATCCCAATTTTAACACCCACTCAAGAGCAAGAACTTGCCCATCGTTATTATGATGAAGGCGACGTTGAAGCTGCGCGTTTATTGGTCATGTCACATCTGCGCTTCGTCATCCATATTGCCCGCAGCTACTCTGGCTATGGTTTGCCACAAGCTGATTTGATCCAAGAAGGCAATCTAGGTTTAATGAAAGCCGTTAAGCGTTTTGATCCTAATAAAGGCGTACGCTTGGTCTCCTTTGCGGTGCATTGGATCAAAGCGGAAATTCATGAGTTTGTGATTCGTAACTGGCGTATCGTCAAGGTCGCCACTACTAAAGCCCACCGCAAGCTGTTCTTTAACTTGCGTAGCTTAAAAAAGACCAATAACCAGCTGACCTTAGAAGAAGCGGATGCCATCGCCAAAGACCTCAATGTCAGCCGCAAACAGGTACTGGAGATGGAGTCTCGCCTGACGTCTTATGACGCGTCGTTTGAGGCTCAATCTAGCGATGACGATGATGGTCGCTATGCACCGCAGCTGTTTTTGGAAGATGGTGTGGATCCAGCAGAGCTAGTAGAAGAATCTGATTGGGAAGACAGCAATACCTCAGCCTTGGTAGCCGCTATGGATACGCTAGATGATCGCTCGCGCGATATTGTCGAGCAACGTTGGCTCAGTGAGCAAAAATCAACTTTGCATGAGCTGGCAGCCGTGTATTCTATCTCTGCAGAACGAGTGCGCCAAATCGAGAAAAACGCCATGGACAAAATCCGTGAGGCCATGACCATCGATAGCGTTATATTACCCGATGATATCCAATAAAAGAGGGTAATCAAAACCTTGTTTAACATACGGTGCGTTTTCAATAACTTAGTAATAAGAACTTTATGATGTTAAATTGGATAGGCATTGCAGCGATCAACCTTGCAGTCGCTGTGGCTCTCGGGGCTTTCGGTGCTCATGGTATTAAAAGCATGGTCGATGCCCAGCAGCTTGCTTGGTGGCATACCGCGACATTGTATCTTTTTATCCACGCATTAGGATTATTGATTGTGGGGTTACTGATTCGTCTAAATTACGCGACTCAAGTGACTGCTTGGCTCTTACAAATCGGGATCATCATCTTTGCTGGTAGCCTCTTTGCGATGACACTCGGAGCACCGCGATGGTTTGGGGCGATTACCCCTATCGGCGGCGTACTGATGATCGCAGGTTGGGCGTGGTTAGCAGTGTGCGCTTTTAGAATAAAACAGCAAACCTTATCCTGAGCCTTACTTATTCACAATTCAATTCATTTCATCTAAAAAAACTAACGGTTTCAGTTATAGGAAGTAGATATTATGAGTACTATTACTGTCAATGGACAGACTTTACAAACCACCCATCAAACCGTCCAACTCGTCGTTAATGAGCTAGGACTGAGTGAAGGCCGCTATGCTGTCGAAGTCGATGGTGAGCTCATTCCTAAAAGCGAGCTTGGTCAATTACACATCGTTGAAGGCATGAATATCGAAGTCGTACAGGCTGTTGGTGGAGGCTAGTCTTGATTAATTATTAGCCTTCATTTTTTATAAAAACATTCATATCAAAAAAGACCTCAACGTATCACACGTTTGAGGTCTTTTTTTGCAGTGCTTGGGTTTAACGAAGTGGTATGTAAACTATTTATTATTATTTAACCAGTCTTCATTAGCCCTCCTATGACTAAACGGTTGGTGCTGCATCCGTATCAGAAAGGTCTTGGTAGCGTCCATCACGTCCAGCACCCTGCGTCTTCTTGCGCTCTAGACGGGTTTTATATTTGCGAACCTGCCTATCAAGTTTCTCTGCCATGTCATTAATGGCTTTATACATATCATCATCATATGACTGTACGAACATTTCATGACCTGAAACACGCAATATGGCTTCAGCCTTATGGCTCTTTTTACCACCACCGCTGTTATCGAGTGACAAGATAACTTGGATACTTTGAATTTGATCAAAATGACGTTCTACTTTTACAAGCTTCTCGCGAACCGCTGTGTCCATCGCCTCAGTAACGCTGATATGGTGACCACTAATAGAAACATTCATATATTTATCCTTATATATTTATTACTAATAATCAACAGATGCTCTGGTATTCATACCGGTAGCATCTTACTTTACCAATAACCTCAACATGATCATTTTATCTTTTATGGCGTATCCTCTCATCGCCACTCTTTGTAATTAGATTTTTTAACAGAGATAAACTGGTTAGTATTCGTTATTGGTATTACTCTAATTTGTCATGAAAGCCTGATAGTAGCAAGACGCTATAATGTAATTAAATGTAACTAAATACTATCTTGGCTTCTAATTTGTATATAATCAAAAAATTTTGTTTTCTATAATCACTTACCCCGATATAACCTTTCTGAACATTCATCAATAGCTTTTAAGTGGCTTTAGCTTTTTGTTTCAATATGCCCTAATACTTCTTTTTGCGTTGGGTCGATGAGCCAATATTCATCGCTTCACGGTATTTGGCTACTGTGCGTCTGGCAATGTCGATACCCTCGGCAAGTAGCTGAGCTTGAATACGGCTATCCGATAGCGGCTTTCTTGGGTCTTCATCTGTGATTAACTGCTTGATCATCGCACTGATGGCGGTTGACGAGATATCACCCTCACTACTACTCACATGCGATGAGAAAAAGTACTTGAGTGAGAACAAGCCCTGCGGTGTTAAGATACTTTTACTGGTAGTCAGACGTGAGACTGTCGATTCATGTAAGCCCACTTCCTCTGCGACCTCTTTTAAAATGAGGGGCTGCATCGCAGTAGCACCCTGTTGCAAAAATTCATCCTGACGACGCACGATACTACTGGCAACTTTGAGTAAGTTTTGATTACGTTCTTCAATACTACGAATAAACAATCTGGCATCTGTGAGGTTTTCGCGCAGATATTGATTATCGGGGCTGTCATCGCCACGCTTCACTAGACTTGCGTACTCTTGATTAACTCGTAGCTTCGGTAGTGTCTCCGGGTTAAGACGTACGTGCCAGCCGCCATCTTGTCCTGCAATTTCAGAGTTGTGATAACGTATGGGTGTGACGAGTACATCGGGTGTATCATAGCTCTCTGGCGCTCGTGTATAATCAGGCTGACTACTCTGAAACGCCAATCCTGGAGCAGGGTTTAAAGTGCGCAATAGCTCAAGCGCTGGGGTAATATGAGAAGGCGAAAGACCTGTCATATCGGTTAAAGCCTTGATATTATTACTCACCAAATGCTCACTTGCTGATAGCAGTTTCTGTGCATATTTAAGGTGTTTGGTATTAGGCTGTAACTTGGCGAGTTGAATCGCAAGACATTCGCTTAAATTCTGCGCGCCTACCCCTAATGGATCACAAGACTGAATGATGCGCAGTACCAGCTCTATCTCTTCGCGCTCAACCTGCTCCTCCCACTGATAAAAGCTTGCCATCATATTCAAGGTCTGTAGCAACTCATCGATATCCAGCTGTACAAAACCCATATCATCCATCGAATCGACTAAGTACTCTGCTATCACTGTATCTGTATCTGATAGATGCTTAAAATTTAGTTGCCAGCGTACGTGATCCTGAATAGTAGCGCTGGTACTGCCTTGGTAGCTATCAAAATCATCAAAGTCCGCAAGTGCAGACGATGAGCTGCTACCACTAAAGTTACCTGTATCAAAACTACTATAGTCTATATCGCTAACCGTATTTTGATACTCACTATCAGGGTTATCACTGCTCTGATAGTCATTATCCATCGCATCATAGTCGATAGCATCATTATCGATAGTCGTTTGCTGCAATATATCCAAGCTATCACTAAAGATATCTTCATACTCGAGTTCGACATTTTCAGCATTTCCAGACCCTTCATCAGCCAAACTTACTGTCGACTCACTGTTCCACATATCAAGCGTTAAGCTCTCAGAGAGCTCATCCACTGAGTTACTATCGCTTTCATCATACTCATCATCATCCTCAATACGCTCAAGCAAAGGATTACTGTCCAGCTTCGCCTGCACCTCTTGCGCCAGCTCAAGGCTTGAGAGCTGAAGCAGTTTGATCGCTTGTTGCATCTGTGGCGTTAGCTTTTGCGAGGTACTTAGCGTAGCTGCCAATCCGAACGACATACTCATGGCGGGTTTATTGCACTCCGATAGTGTGGGTATTGTCTATGTTATGCTAGTCAAGTTGGT
>JARIEH010000315.1 GCA_029256865.1 Psychrobacter sp. | reverse complement strand
GAGTGACATAATCTACCATACTAATGGCGGCAGTCAGAGCATGGATACTGGTATCTGTATCCTCATAACGTACGGTGGCAACGTTATTAGCAGGATCAAGCTCAATAGCGGTCACACCTGTGATGTTCTTTAGGGCAACCATCACGCTTTCTAGACCCTCAGCATCATCGATATTTTCAATACTCACCTGTGCTACTTGAATCGCCATTATCTTGTCCTTTTATGGTTACTTGTCTATCGCCTGTATTTGTCTTTATCTAGCTAAGTGGTTGCATCAACTTTTACCACGATTGCTTTGATTACTGAGTATCCAATACTTCAAAACCTTTTACCAGCTCATCAATTTGTTTCAGCTGACGCAAAAATGGCTCTAGCTGATTCATACGCAGCGCGCAGGGACCATCACACTTGGCAGCTTCAGGATTTGGATGCGCCTCCAAAAACAACCCTGCCAAGCCCGTCGCCATACCTGCACGTGCCAGTGTGGTAATCTGCTCACGACGCCCACCAGCGCTGTCACTGCGTGCGCCTGGCTGCTGTAGACTGTGAGTCACATCAAAGAATACTGGCACATCCATCTGCTTCATGGTATCAAAGCCGAGCATATCCACGACCAGATTATTATAACCAAAGGCACTACCACGCTCACAAAGGATTAGCTTATTATTACCAGCTTCTAGACATTTATTGACGATATGACGCATCTCGTGCGGTGCCAAAAACTGGGCTTTTTTAATATTGATGATTGCGCCTGTCTTAGCCATCGCATACACCAGATCAGTCTGACGCGACAAAAATGCAGGCAGCTGTATGATATCAGCTACTTCAGCTACAGGCTCAGCTTGATACGGCTCGTGTACATCCGTAATGATGGGTACATTATACTTCTCTTTGATCTGCCCGAGCCAATCAACACCCTTCTCAAGCCCAGGCCCACGAAACGAGTGCAAGCTTGAACGGTTGGCCTTATCAAAGCTAGCTTTGAACACATAGCCGATACCCAAACGCTGACAAATATCGATATATTGTTCTGCGATCTCAAAGGCCAGCTCTTTTGACTCCAAGACGTTCATCCCACCAAACAATACAAACGGCTGATCATTACCGATATGGATACTGTTGTTATCAGGAGTATGTAGCTGAATATGTGACTGCGCGGTTAATAGGTTGTCCATCTGGTTATCCATACAGGGGCTGTCCTCTCTCTTTATTGTTATTCATATTATTGTCATTCATACTGATAGCTGACATTGTAACCGATAGGCCAATAAAAAAAAGTGTACAAGCGTAATTGGCTGTCATCATAAGTAACAAAAGCTATAAGTCACCCACTAAAACCAAAAAAGACCAATCCGAAGATCAGTCTTTTTCATAATGACGCTTTAAAACATAGTTATTGGCTAAGCTTGCAACTGAGACAAACCTCTATCTTTTATCATTATACGCTTTTGCTGCTTTGACAAAGCTATTAAATAACGGATGACCACCGCGTGGCGAGCTGGTAAATTCTGGATGGAACTGTACCGCAATAAACCAAGGATGATCAGCAATCTCAACCGCCTCAACCAAATGCTGCTTGGCAGAGTAGCCCGAAACACTCATGCCCGCTTGCTCTAATGGTTCGATATAGCGGTTATTCATCTCATAACGATGGCGATGACGCTCAGTGATATTGCTTGCGCCGTAGATTTGGCTTAACTTACTACCAGCGACCAGCTCAGCTTGCTGTGCGCCCAGACGCATGGTACCGCCAAGGTCTGAATCATCCGTGCGGATTTGTAACTCACCGCGCTCATCTAACCATTCAGTGATCAGACCAATGATAGGCTCAGCTGTCTTACGATCAAACTCAGAGGAGTTGGCATCAATGTTCAGCACATTACGTGCGTATTCAATCACTGCCAACTGCATACCAAGGCAGATGCCGAGATAAGGCACCTTGTTT
>JARIEH010000097.1 GCA_029256865.1 Psychrobacter sp. | reverse complement strand
CTGAAGACGTAGACGTTTGGTTACAGTCAGAAAATGGCTTATTAGGTATTGGCGAGTTTCCAACTGCAGAAAATGTCGATGCTGATTTGATTAATGCGGGTAAACAAACCGTGACAGCAGAGGTCGGTGCCAGTTATTTTAGTAGCTCCGAGTCATTTTCGATGATTCGTGGCGGTCATGTCAATTTGGCCATATTGGGTGCAATGGAAGTATCAGAGCATGGCGATCTTGCCAACTGGATGATACCCAAAAAAATGGTCAAAGGCATGGGCGGTGCTATGGATTTAGTTGCAGGTGTGCAGCGTGTGATTGTATTAATGGAACAAGTCAATAAACATGGCGATCCAAAAATCCTACCCAAGTGTGAGCTGCCATTAACAGGTAAAGGAGTGGTCGATCGTATTATCACCGAGCTTGCTGTATTAGATGTCACTGACAATGGATTGAAGCTGGTTGAGCTGGCAGAGGGTGTGAGTTTTGAAGAACTACAAGAAAAAACACCTGTGAGCATCGCTCAGTAAGTAGATTGAATACAGGCATTTGATAAAGCTATTATATAAAGGATATAAAACATGACGACCGAATTACAACAGGATTTAACAGGAAAGGTGGCATTGGTCACAGGCTCTGCCAGTGGTATCGGACGTGATATCGCTGAGACTTATGCGAAAGCAGGAGCCGCCGTTGGTATTGCAGATATCAATCTAGAAGCGGCACAACAAGCTGTCGATGCGATCAAAGCGGCTGGTGGTCAGGCGCTTGCTATTGAGATGGATGTCACCTCAGAGGATGCTGTAAACGATGGTGTGCAGAAGTTAGTTGATACCTTTGGTGGTATTGATATTCTCGTCTCTAATGCTGGTATTCAGATCATCAATCCGATTAACAAAATGGCGTTTGATGACTGGAAAAAAATGCTTGCTATCCATTTAGATGGCGCATTTTTGACCACCAAAGCTGCCGTACAGCATATGTATAAAGATGATAAAGGTGGCACGGTCATTTATATGGGGTCTGTGCATTCGCATGAAGCTTCACTTTACAAAGCACCCTATGTTACTGCCAAGCACGGTTTGCTGGGGTTGTGCCGCGTCCTAGCAAAAGAAGGTGCTGAGCACAATGTACGCTCGCATGTGGTGTGTCCAGGGTTTGTCAAAACACCGTTGGTCGAAAAACAGATCCCGCAACAAGCCGCCGAAAAAGGCATTAGTGAGGAGTCAGTGGTTAATGACATCATGCTGGTTAATACGGTAGATAAAGAATTTACCACTGTCGATGACATTGCTCAATTAGCGCTCTTCTTAGCGGCGTTCCCAACCAATGTGTTCACTGGGCAATCTATCGTTGCCAGCCACGGTTGGTTTATGAATTAATGGTCTGAGAGTTTGTTTGACTATGGTTTTGGTTTGACAGTCATTACTTGCTAATAAAAGACCAATCCATTAGCATCTCATTTTATATTGACATGAGCCAATCATATTGGCTCTTTTTTATTAGCGCTTGCTGCACCGTTTTGGGTCGCACGGAGTAAAAAAATGAACCATGAAGCTTTAGCATTATCATTAAGCATGGCTGCTGAACAACAACAGTTTGAACAAGCCATTAACCAAGTTCAAAATTTGCGACCTATTGATATTGCTGATGTATTAGCGCTTATTGAATCTACGCTTGCGCGGCAGTTGTTAGAGCGCCTGCCCAATCGTTCGACCATATTCTCTTATCTAGAGCCTGATATTCAGGTGGCCATGGCACATGAGTTTCCGCGAGCAAGTTTGGCAAAAATAGTAGGTGAGATGCCTGCTGATGAACGCACTGATTTATACAAACATCTCAATCAAGAGCAACGCGATGCCTTGTTACCAGCACTGGCACAGGCGAAGCGTGAAGATATTCGAAGGCTATCCGCTTATGAGGAGCGTACAGCGGGTGCCTTGATGACATCTGACTATGCGACGTTAGAGGCTGAGATGAATGTCAATGAGGCATTGGCAGCGCTACGATTAGAAGCCCCGGATGCAGAAACTATTTATCATGCTTATGTGATTGACGATAACCGCAAGCTGTTAGGGGTAGTGTCATTAAGAGTACTTATTTTAGCATCACCAGAGCAGTTAATTAATGACATTATGGTCAGCTCCATCATATCTTGTAATGTGAATGATGATCAAGAAGACGTTGCTAAGACCGTCGCTCGTTATGACTTGATTTCTTTACCGATTACCGATGCAAGTGGCGCTTTGGTCGGTATCGTTACTCATGATGATGCAATGGACGTTGCCAGTGATGAGGCGACCGATGACTTTCATAAGTCAGGCGGTGTCTCGACGATGGTCGGTCGTTTAAAAGACGTCAGTATTCGGGTTTTATATCGTAAGCGTGTGTTTTGGCTGGTGTTTTTAGTATTTGCTAATCTGCTCTCTGGGCTCAGTATTGCAAACTTTGAAGATGTGATTGCTGCTAACCTAGTGCTAGTGTTCTTCTTACCACTACTGGTGGATAGTGGTGGTAATGCTGGCTCTCAATCTGCCACCCTGATGGTGCGTGCGCTAGCAACGGGTGATGTGGTCATGCGTGACTGGTTTTCGCTACTGGGACGAGAAGCTGTGGTTGCTCTCATGCTTGGGGCTACGATGGCGGTCGCTATTGCTAGTATTGGTTATGTGCGTGGTGGTCCAGTTGTATCACTAGTACTGGCGCTTAGTATGGTATCAGTGGTTATGATTGGTAGTGTGATTGGTATGAGCCTGCCTTTTGTATTGAGTAAAATGGGCCTTGACCCTGCTACTGCCAGTGCGCCTTTGATTACCTCGATAAGCGATGCCTC
This sequence comes from Psychrobacter sp., assembly GCA_029256865.1. The sequence continues at coordinate 376 of JARIEH010000097.1, read as the reverse complement.
AGGTGTGCTTATATATCTATTCATAGCTTCAAAGTTATTGGGAATAGGCTGAGATAAATAAAGAGACAGTAATCATTAAAAATATGCGGCGGCAGTATAAGCATTTCGCACAAAGCTCAATCCTACTGGCATTGTGGTTTTTTTAGGGGTTTAATTCAGCTACACTGTCACCATCTAAGATGATGGCTATAATAGTGCTTGAGCGCCTGAACGCTTAGCGACTAGATTTAAAAGCTGCGTTTATACTCTTCAGTTCAAAAAATATGGTTCTACCAGTCTCCTACGGTATTAACCAAGCTTGCCACACTCGTACATTTATATAGGTGTTTATAGTAGCTATGTTTAATTTCATGAAGAAAAAAACCCCTTCAAAATC
>JARIEH010000001.1 GCA_029256865.1 Psychrobacter sp. | reverse complement strand
AGTGGAGCTGCCTGCAACGTTAGATTCAATTAGGGCATTATTATAACCAACTTTTTCGTCTTACGGGTAAGCTATCCTGTGATGAATTGCTAAAACCAACCAGTATAAGGCAGCTTGTCGAGCAATTGATGATAGTAAGAAAAAAAAGGTTCGCCAGAACTACGATCAATAACATAACATCTCAGCGCTAGCGGGTATGAGGAAGAGGAAGGCTTAAGTTTTGGGAAATAGAAGGTAGGGCGTTTTGGTGCTCCCCAATAATTTCTCAGTGTCACTGCCTTGAAGCAGTTCACGTAGTCGTGACTGACCAAAGGCACCAGACATCAGAAGATCGATATCATGCTCGCTTTGATAGTGGTTTAAAGCAGCACTGACATCGCGGCAGTCTAGTAAAGATTTTTTGCAATTGATACCTGCTTGCTTGAGGCGGGCATAAGCTTCGCGCAGTGCATCACAGTTTTCAGAGTTTTCCTTACCAACCATGACGATATGAATGGTCAAAGCACGTACAAGTGGCGTTTTACATAACCAATTTAACATTTTGTGTGAAGTGACACGGTTATCAAAAGCGAATAGCGCACTCTTTGGCGGCAAGAACGTTGTATGAGTCACTAAAATAGGGCATAGACTTGGACGTATGAGTTGGCTCAGCCTAGATTTGCAGGTAACATGATGGCCAATAACGATGAGCTGTGACTTTTCATCGACATAATCGATACTCTCGCTGAGGGTTTCATGCCGATGCAAAGTATAGACTTTGCGCTTATGTAAATGTTGCTCGCAGTAAGCGGCTGCTTGATGCAATAGCAATCTACCTTGCGCTTTGAGCTCAGAGTTGCCCTGATGCTCATGACTGGTAAAGTTATCGAGCAGCGCACTTTCGTCATCGATATTCAAACAACCTGAATAATTGATAGCGGCCTTTTGTTGTAGACTTGGCACTGCATGTAGCAGGCCAATAGGTGCCTGCAGGCGCGTAGATGCCCACATGCTCGCATCCAACACCGCTTGCACATGATCAGGACAGTCTAAACAAGCAATCACACTATCTGGTTTTAAGTTACTCATAAGGCAACCACATTATCTCAATAATAAAAACACGGTCAAATAAAACAGATCGCGCCCTAATCTAATAGGCCAATATCACGGCGATCATGTACGGAGAAGCGATCAATGAGGGTACGACTGGCATTATTCA
>JARIEH010000062.1 GCA_029256865.1 Psychrobacter sp. | reverse complement strand
CCAATAATGAGCGTATGGTTATTTGTCATAAGTTATCTCTCAATGTTAGAACGCTTATTTCTCAATACTATTTTATCAATACTAAGATTTTAAGCCCATCGCATAATTAGCGACTAATGGCTTAATATTCGGCAGCTTATCAAAGGCAACCAAGGCTATATTTCGTGCCAGCTTCACTGCTGGATTGGAATGCGTAAAACCATGTACCACAGCATCACAAAAGCGGATGACGCGCTTTTGATCGCTTAGACGCGCTTTTTCATAGCGTTTTAATAACTGCGGATCACCAATATCTGCGCCCTTAAGTACTTGCGCACTCATCATCTGCGCTAACACATGCGCATCACGCATACAGAGGTTAAAGCCCTGACCCGCCACGGGGTGCAGTGTATGAGCAGCGTTACCCATGATGACGCAGCGACCATCTGCCTGCTTGTCTGCCAGCACGCGTGTCAATGGATAAGCACCGCGGCGACCGGCAGCGACAAACTTGCCAGCACGCTGACCAAACGCCTGCTGCAAAGTCGCCAAGAAATGCGCATCATCTTCTAAGTATTTATCTTCTTCACCGGTTGGACAGACCCAGACCACCGAGCGGCGATAGCCGTTTTGATAGTCATTATTGCCATCCCCTTCTGGATCGGTCAATGGCAGCACTGCAAGGGGTCCTGCTGGACTAAAACGTTCAATCGCGATGTGCTCGTGAGGCTTATCCGTCTCTACCACGCCCACGATAGCGGTTTGCTGATAGTCATAAGTCGTGGTGCCGATATCTAACAGCTGACGCACTGTAGAGTCGCGACCGTCACAAGCGACCAAGACACTGGCTTGCAACTGCTGCTCATGCTCCTCTTCACGATAGTAACTAAAGCTCAGCGTCACACCATCAGCTTGTTGTTGCACAGCGATAACATTGGCATTGTCGATCAAAGTAATCAGGGGTTCTTGCTGTGCGGCCAGTAATAACTTGCGCCCAAGCCACGCATTTTCCATGACTTGCCCAAATGAGTCGACTTGCTCTTCAGTCTTGTTCAACTGTGCACGCCCAAAGCTGCCTTGCTCACTGATCTGTACCGCATCAATGCGACAGGCATGACTTTGTAGCTCATCCCATAGCCCAATCTCTTGATAAATCTGTACCGTACGTCGTGATAACGCCGTATTTCGACTGTCTAAATAATGGCTACGCGTACTATCATCATTTGGGCTGATTTTTGGATAGCTCATCTTTTCTAGCAAAGTGCTGGCAACACCATGATGCGCAAGCAACAAGGCAAAAGATAAGCCCACGTGACCACCACCAGCGATCAACACCTGCTGCTCGGTGATTGCCGCTTTTTTTCCTACATTCGGTAAATCTGAATCATTACTCTGTATCATTATCATTCCTAATTATTATCTCTATTATGATTTGTTTGGTTTGCTGACGATAAGTGATTAATAGCTAATAGAAACTACCTTTGTTTTTATAATATTTATCATTTAATGAATGCTCTCTTCCCAGCTATCGGACGCTATATTCTAAACCATAGATTACCACAAATTGCTCAAACTTCCGTGTCCTTCACTATGGGTATAATGCTGACCCAACCTTTAAGAGCACTTGTGACCACAAAGCAAAGTATGGATAGCAGCAGAAGCAGACTCAAGGATTGCAATCGTCATACAAAACAAAGCAGTCCACCTCTGTCTATGGCTTGAAATTTAAAAACTATCAACCATAATGGAAGTAAGATGTTCACTTCTCATCACCTATGTAACCAATAACTATATTTCCGTCATTTTTATCTTTACTTTCTAAAAGCTATAAACCCTTACTGACTTTTTTATTTTATCTATTAAGCCCGCTCACCTATTAAAACCTACCGATAGTAGCGGGTACCTAATATAAGGATAATCGCTTGACTGACTCCATGAGCCGCCGTATAAAGTTTGAATCACTGACCCCAGCACAGCTCAAAACCGTGCTTGGCGAATATAATAACCACATGAAATACATTCAAGAACGTCTCAATATTAAAATAAGCCAACGTCAAG
>JARIEH010000160.1 GCA_029256865.1 Psychrobacter sp. | reverse complement strand
CCAGCAGTGCGGTTGATTCTTCAAAGACGATATGAGCGGTCGGCTGACCACGACGTAGGTCGTCATCGTCCATACAGGGCAAGTCATCATGTACCAGTGAATAGGTGTGTAGTAGCTCTACTGCCAAAATGGCACGCCGACACATATCATAGCGCGCATCACTGTCTAAAAATGTCTCTAGATTATCCGTCTTCGCTGTGGGCATAGGCGTTGCATCGTCAGCTAACAGGTCAGTCGAATTATCGTTTGTATTGATATTGGCAAAGCTACTCGCAACCAATAACGGACGTACGCCTTTGCCTTGACCCGTCATCACATAACGACAGGCATCTGCTAATGGACTTGGCAGATTCGCGTAAGCAAGCAACCACTCGATATCTTGTGCCAGCTGTGTACGCAAAGCGCTGTGGAACTGCTCAAAATTGGTAAAAGGAACAAAGCGAGGTGCAGAAGAAATAGACATAACTCAACCAACCACAAGGTGAATAAAGGTAGAAATGATGCTAGTGTAACATGATAGCTTATATGGCTTACATGCCTACTTTACGGATAGTTGCCAGTGGTTAGGTGTTGACGATTTCACTTGTCGGTTGCATATGCAGTGGTGAGAGAGTAAGTTATTGAGCTGGCACTAAATAATTGGTGTATTTTAAACCCTATTTTAGAGATGAATAAAGGTATAAAAAGGCGTGTCAAAAACCACAGACTGGTGTTTGATCTCCTTGTCATTGATTTAATAGTGACTTACGAGTCTGGCATTAAGCTGTGACAGTCAGGGGCATAATCCCCTACACTAATTGACGTAAAAAATGGTCTAATGGCCTATGAGCTTATTGTTTAAGTCATTAGATTCAAACTTAAGTAAAAACCCTCAGGATAATAACGACGCGCCATGCAATTGAGCGCTGGATAATAAAGATATCAGTACTGCTGAAATTGGCAGTACTATTCATTGTTTTACTAACAATAAACGACTATTTTTTTAGTCTTAAAACGTCGCTTTTATAATTTTTTAACACAGAGCTTTTATTACATAGCAAGGAGTTTCAAATGGTATACCAAGGAAATCGCATCACGGTGACAATGCTAGAGGATGGCATCGCCA
>JARIEH010000031.1 GCA_029256865.1 Psychrobacter sp. | reverse complement strand
GCGATTTATGAATGGTAATTGCCCATGCCAAACATAAAGGCACCTGCAGATAACTTGCCAGCACATCGCCAGTTTCATCTTCGATGATCCATTCTTCAGGCTCAGCGATGACCTCACGTCCTGAATTAAGCTTAACCACTGGCATTTTTTGAGTGATTGGTTTTTTGACTTTTGAATTTTCTTTGACTTTTTTAGCCTTGTCTTCACCTTTACGAGTCTTTATATCACTCTCGGTGCTGGTATCTATATCGACATCGATGTCATCATCTTCAATTAAGGCACCACTATTATCCTTGCTATCATCAACTTTGACTGCTACAAAGCCTATCAACTCGCCCATCGTACCGTTAGAGACGCCAAGCTCAGTGTTGTTTTTGATGAACATCACCTTAGCACCCACTTTTAAAATCAGCTCATCTTGAGTGCGCACGGTCTTTTTCAGAGTCTCAACCAGTTTACTATCGCCCGTAGACGTGGCGGTGAAACGCATCATTTCGCCATCTAACGCCGCAAGCTCTTTATCATTGATACTATTAACGTTGAAATTATGGGTATAAAGACGCGTGCGTTTGATATCAACGTTTTGATCAAAGGTCGCCTCTAAAGCTGCAATCGCCTCAAAAGTCACTTCTTGTCTGCGAATCTGATTGAGAATATCATCCAAATCAAGACTGTCATTCGCAGCTTCACTCACCTGACGATGTTGCTCGGATAAATAACAAATATGAAACTTGGCATCCAGCCAAGCCTCAGACATAAAAGCAAACTTTTCTCGATTGCTCTCACCCTTGCTTCCAATCGGTGGCAACTGAAAAAAGTCTCCGGCGACCACCACTTGAATACCGCCAAATGCCGAATCGCTTTTACGCACATACTTGAGCACTTGGTTAACTAAATTAATCTGCTTGGCATGCAGCATGGATATCTCGTCAATAATTAGAACAGCGGTGTCTTTCAATCTGTCTGCCAAAAACTGCTTACGCGATAAAGTGCTTAAATCCCGATCAGACAACTCATCTTTGATACCGATACCCGACCAACTATGAATAGTGGTGCCACTCATGTGCGTGGCAGCGATACCCGTACTAGCAGTCACAGCGACTGGTACACGACGCGCGCGCAAATAATCGATATATTGGTTAAGAGTATAAGTTTTACCTGAACCTGCTGAGCCAGTCAAAAAGACATTTTGACCTGTTTTTAAGATATCAAGAGCAGAAGATTGACGCATATGTCCAAACCAACCAATAACATAAGAAAAAAGAAGGCTACTGTTGTAGCGTAATGATGGTAACAATTATAACAGCTGTACCAGTTTTTCGAACCAATTTAAGCAGATACTTATAGGTAACAAAAAGCTATCAATTAACCTACTATATATTATTAAAAGTCGCTATGTTTATATATAAAAGTCCAGTACGATAAAAGGATAGCCTGATTAGGAAGATCTGGCATGACCATGCATAACGGTGTAAGTCACTTTCATAGATACGACATAAAAAGATCGTATCCTAAATAAAGATCTGCACGTTTATTTGCTTGAGAAGTCACTACAACAAGGAGTCGTTAATGCTACACGCCTATCCCAATACAGAAAACAGCCCTGTACAATTCCGCAAAAAATATGACAACTTTATCAATGGTGAATGGGTCGCGCCGAGTGATGGTGAATACTTTGACAACCCAAGCCCTATTGATGGTAAGACTATCTGCCAAGTCGCACGCTCAAAAGAAGCTGATATCGAAAAAGCTCTTGATGCCGCTCATGCTGCCAAAGACGCTTGGGGTAAAACCAGCGTCACTGAACGCGCCAATCTATTACTCAAAATCGCTGATAAGATGCAAGCTAATTTAGAAGCGATCGCTATTGCCGAGTGTTATGAAAACGGCAAGCCTGTGCGCGAAACCCTCGCTGCCGATATTCCGTTAGCCATCGATCACTTTCGTTATTTTGCTAGCGCCATTCGTGCGCAAGAAGGGGGCATCAGCCAAATTGATGACGATACGGTCGCTTATCACTTCCATGAGCCACTTGGTGTTGTGGGTCAAATTATCCCATGGAACTTTCCTATTTTAATGGCAGTTTGGAAACTGGCTCCTGCCCTTGCGGCTGGCAACTGTATTGTCCTTAAGCCTGCCGAGCAAACGCCTGCCTCTATTCTTTATATGCTAGAGACAATCGGAATTGCCGATATTTTGCCGAAAGGTGTCCTCAACGTTGTCAATGGTTTCGGTGTAGAGGCAGGCAAGCCGCTCGCCTCTAACCCCCGCATCAATAAAGTTGCCTTCACTGGCGAAACCACCACTGGTCGTCTCATCATGCAGTACGCCAGTGAAAACATCATTCCCGTGACATTAGAGCTTGGTGGTAAAAGTCCAAATATCTTTTTTGCAGATATTATGGATGAAGACGACGACTTCTTGGACAAAGCGGTGGAAGGTCTCGTCATGTTTGCCCTGAATCAAGGCGAAGTCTGTACTTGTCCATCGCGTGCGTTGGTGCATGAGAGTATTTATGATGAGTTTATCAAACGTTGTATTGAGCGCGTCAAAGCCATCAAGATGGGCAACCCGCTAGATACCGACACCATGATTGGCGCTCAAGCCAGCTCAGATCAGTTAGAGAAAATCCTGTCTTATCTTGATATTGGTAAAAAAGAAGGAGCTAAAGTCTTAGTCGGTGGTGAACGGGCCAAACATGAAGGCGATCTAGGAGATGGCTATTATGTGCAACCCACTATCTTTGAAGGTACCAACGACATGCGCGTGTTCCAAGAAGAAATCTTCGGACCTGTGCTCGCTGTGACGACTTTTAAGGATGACGAAGAAGCCATGAGCATCGCCAATGACACCTTGTATGGTCTTGGTGCTGGTATTTGGACACGCAGTGTACACAAAGCCTATCGTTTCGGACGTGGCATTCAAGCAGGCCGCGTGTGGACCAACTGCTATCATATCTACCCCTCTCACTCAGCATTCGGTGGTTATAAACAATCGGGTATTGGCCGCGAAAATCATCTGATGATGCTCGATCATTATCAGCAGACCAAAAACATGCTGGTATCGTACAGTCCAAAAGCGATGGGCTTCTTTTAATGTTTTTCTAAAGCGCTTTATAGTTAAAGCTGTAAAGCGTTTCGTTGATGTATGAAACACACCAAACCATAGATTCATCAAAAGGAAAAATTAACATGGCTAATAAAATGAAAGCTGCGGTCCTACATGAGTTTAACCAACCTTTGCAAATTGAAGAAGTTGATATTCCCACCCCAGGCCCTGGTCAAATTCTCGTCAAAATGCAAGCGTCAGGTGTTTGTCATACTGACCTGCATGCTGTCGAAGGCGATTGGCCCGTCAAACCAAGTCCACCGTTTATTCCTGGTCACGAAGGCGTCGGCCTAATCACTGCGGTGGGTGAAGGAGTTAAGCATGTCAAGGAAGGCGACCGTGTCGGTGTGCCTTGGCTTTACTCTGCCTGTGGTCACTGTACACACTGTTTGGGCGGCTGGGAGACCTTATGCCTAAGCCAAAAGAACTCTGGCTACTCAGTCAATGGTAGCTTTGCAGAATATGTTTTAGCGGATGCCAACTATGTCGGCATTATCCCTGAGAGCGTCGATTCTGTCGAGATTGCTCCTGTTTTATGTGCAGGGGTTACTGTGTATAAAGGTCTTAAAATGACCGACACTAAACCAGGCGATTGGGTTGTCATCTCAGGGATTGGTGGACTCGGTCACATGGCGGTACAGTACGCTATTGCTATGGGACTGAACGTTGCTGCTGTCGATATCGATGATGAAAAGCTGGCGTTTGCAAAAAAACTGGGCGCGACGGTCACAGTCAATGCAAAGAACACCGATCCTGGTGAATATCTACAAAAAGAGATCGGCGGCGCTCATGGCGTGCTAGTGACAGCCGTATCTTCAAAAGCGTTTGACCAAGCATTAACCATGTTACGACGCGGTGGTACTTTGGTTTGTAATGGCCTACCAACGGGCGAATTCCCAGTCTCTATCTTTGATACCGTGCTGAATGGCATCACCATTCGTGGCTCGATCGTTGGGACACGTCTAGACTTACAAGAATCGCTAGATATGGCAGCGGCAGGCAAAGTAAAAGCCACTGTTGCTGCTGAGCCACTTGAGAATATTAATGACATTCTTGACCGTATGCGCGATGGCAAGATTGAGGGTCGCATCGTAATTGACTACTCTATGTAGACATGTCAATTACTTAGGCCATTTTGACGTTTTTGAAACTGTCTCAATGATTACTACGTTTAGTCACAAATAACAGGTCGTATTGTTTTCAGCCACATACTTTTCATGATGTGAGTGAACGCAATGCGACCTTTTGTAATTTAGGTAACAGCTGATTACTTCATCTGAGGTATTTATGAGCTAATAACTAGGGAGTATGGATCGAATGGCCGATTCTCATAAAAGATGACTTTTATAGAGAAGTAAGTTATTAATAAAGTGTAAGCCTAGATTGGAGAAAATCATTATGAGAAAAATCATGAAACGAGCTACAATTTTCGCTACCTTTTTGCTTTCAGCAAGTTCCACGAAGTTATCAGTGACAAAGGTTGGAAAGCTTTGGCTCCAAGTTGGCAGGCTTATCATCATTCGTCACACATGCTGGCCAGTGAACTTGCGCAGATAGCTAACGAAGCAAAGCCTGATTTGTTGGTATTAATGCATGTACTGCACTATAGCGCTCCTCTCGAAACCGCCTATTCAGAAGTTAAAGCACTCTACAATGGCAAGGTTGTACTGGCGAATGATCTAGATGAATACTAACGCCGACCCATACTAATAAGGAGCACGACATGAAACTTGAAGCGACAGAATCCTGCGTTGCATTAATTGAGCTATTAAAATCCAAACATGGTGATCTAATGTTTCATCAATCTGGGGGTTGCTGCGATGGCAGCTCACCGATGTGTTATCCATTAGGAGAGTTCAAAGTGGGCGGTCAAGATGTATTGGTGGGCAAGCTTGCTGGCTGTCCATTTTATATAGGTAAAGCTCAGTATAAACTCTGGCAACATACCGACCTCACGATTGACGTGGTTAATGGACGTGGTGCAAGTTTTTCACTCGAAATACCTGAGGGTAAACGCTTTATTGTACGCTCAGAAGTATGTGCCATTGAGGATTGAATGAAAGCTTAGCGTCAGTATTCTGTTAAATCTATACCAATCAATGAGATATATCCCAGAAAGTTATTTTTCCAGTTCGATTTTATTAGCACGAAAGCAATAGCTGTGATGGCAGCTCTGCTACGTGCTATTCATGTGAGGTTTTTTTATAATATCTTTTAATAACCAACCTTTATTTAGGCTCTAAAATCCGCTTGGTTAACTTTTGCACGGGTTGGCCAATGATTAAGACAGCAAGGAATGCCGCTGG
>JARIEH010000128.1 GCA_029256865.1 Psychrobacter sp. | reverse complement strand
ACTTGTAACCATCTAGCGATGATTGAGGTGTCAAGACCACCAGAATACGCTAACACAATTTTATTGATACTTTTTGGATCAAGCTGAGCCATGGATAACTCCTAGTATGAAAATAGTATGAGAATGTATTGTTAAATAAAACACAAATAATGAGTCGAAAGATAGAGTGCTTGCTCAGTGTACATCATATTCACAATCGGCAAAAGTGCAACGCCCCTGCAAAACTAAGTTTTAGACAAAACTTATAAGGTAGATAGCGGCTGATCTGCTGTAGCGTGCGACAACTTGCGTACTTATCACTCGCCAGATATTTAGTCATACAGGTAAATCTGTTATGATAGCTTGATTAAATACTGTGATTATCACCAACTTATGCTCGACAGTAAAAGCGCTTGCAAAGCCATAACAATAACAATTTAAACTTAAATAAAGTATATGCTAAACAATCATTCAGGGGTGTTTTGCACTCACAAGCCTTATACATTTATATATAGCTGCTACTGATCGTTCAAACCGTTCCAGATAATACTTTAACAAACACTACCCCTTTCTTTGACTTCCTTATTAGAAGATATGAAAACTATGACTGATTCCATTCCAGAGTTAACCATTTTGCAGCCAGATGACTGGCACATTCATCTTCGTGACGATAAAGCGTTGGCAACGACTGTGCCACATGCTGCCAACAGTTTCAATCGTGTTATTTGCATGCCCAATCTGGTACCCCCTGTCAAAAATGCAGATGAAGCACTGGCCTATCGTCAGCGCATCCTCCAACATTTACAAGACAGTGATTTGAACAACGAGCGCAAAGCTGCTTTTGATCCGCGCATGACCCTATATCTGACAGACAACACAACCGCAAAAGACATTGAAATAGCAGCCAAATCTGGCATTGTCCAAGCGGTGAAACTTTATCCTGCTGGCGCAACCACCAACTCTGCTGATGGGGTGACTGATATCAATGCATGCGTCGATGTCTTTGAAGCCATGGAAAAATACAATCTGCCGCTGTTACTACATGGTGAAGTGACTCATGACCATGTCGATATCTTTGATCGCGAAATGCGCTTTCTAGAAGAAGTGCTCGCTCAAATAATTGCTAAGTTCCCAACGCTAAAGATCGTCATGGAGCACATCACTACCAGTGATGCCGCTGACTTTGTGCTGGCGCAAGGCAATCAAATTGCCGCCACTATTACCCCACAGCATTTGATGTTTAATCGTAATCACCTACTCCTCGGTGGTATCAGGCCGCATTTTTACTGCTTGCCCATTTTAAAACGTGAAAAGCATCAAAAAGTACTGCTAGACGTGGCGACCAGTGGTAACCCAAAATTCTTTTTGGGCACTGACTCAGCACCGCATGCGACTGATAAGAAGGAAGCTGCTTGCGGCTGTGCTGGCTGCTATAGTGCTGTCTATGCCATGCCTTTGTATGCCAGCGCCTTTGATAGTGTCGGCAAGATTGATAAACTAGAAGGATTTGCCAGCCGTTTCGGGGCACAGTTTTATGGACTGCCGATCAATGAAAGTACCATTACTTTGATCAAAACGCCTCTGCAAGTACCGACTGGCTACCCCTACTTTGATGGACAAACACTGACACCACTCATGGCTGGTGACAGTTTACCGTGGTCTCTCAAAATCTAAACCACACTCAAACCCCAATGCTATTTATCGATTATAGATAGCATTGGGTATTTGCACAATTTCAACCTCCGCGTACGATCGACAGAAGTGATTTGACCTGCTATGACCACCGAATACCATGCGACAGACACCAGCGCTAGACAGCTTGGCGGCATCAGTCCTGACATAAATACTAGCACCACAAGTATTAATAAGAGTGACAATGTTATTAAAAATATAAGTAAAAGTGTGAGTAATAATGTGAATCAGGATAAGACACCATCAGCACAGGAAGAGTCAGCACCTATGACTCTAAAAGAACGTTTTCGAAAATTTATGCCCGTGATTGTCGATGTGGAGACAGCTGGCTTTAATTCGCATACTGACGCCTTATTAGAGATTGCCTGTATCCCTATTTTATTAGACGAGAATGGGGTGTTTTATCCAGGTGAGCCGCTAAATGCTCATATCGAGCCCTTTGAAGGCGCTAATTTAGAACCAAGCGCCTTAGCCTTTACGGGCATCGATCCAAACAACCCGATGCGAAAGGCTATTGCTGAAGATGAAAAGACTGCGCTAAGACGTATCTTTAAAGGTCTCAAAGAGGTGCGCCGTAGTGAAGAGTGCCGCCAATGTGTGCTGGTGGGTCATAACGCTCACTTTGACCTAGGCTTTTTAAATGCGGCCATACTGCGCACCAATAGCAAAAATCACAACCCATTCCATCAGTTTTCGGTGTTTGATACGGTTACTTTATCGGCATTGGCTTTTGGTCAGACTGTACTGGCACGCGCTTGTAAGGCAGCAGGACTTGATTTTGATGGCAATAATGCCCACTCTGCGCTATACGATACTCAAAAAACAGCCGAACTATTTTGTCATATTCTCAACAGTTACCCTATGTTGCCCAATGCTTTACATAGCCAGCCAACCAATGTAGAGTTGAACGATAACGATACTGCTTAAGCCGTTATTTTAAAATGACTTTGTCATCTTGATTTTATAATCAATAAGGATATGTTTGATACGATGATGAGCAAGCCAGCTTTCAGCTAAGGGTTAACAGGGACTGCAGTCTATATAGAAATGATGATTCGCCCACTCGTTCCTGGCCATCTTTGTGTAATAAAATGATATCTCGTAGCTGATTTAAGTCCTAACACCGCTTTGATAAAAAAGATAACCAAAGTGCTACAGCAGGCTTAATAAAAAGGACTTTATTATGGATCCACAATTTAAATTATGGGGTACCATTCTTGGTTATATGCTACTCGCCATGACCATCAGTGCTTGCACCTCTTTATGGATTCGTTATCATTTAAAGCGTAATGATCTACATCCAAAGCGTGCTATCAAGAAAAGATACTTAATTTTAAAAAGACGAAGAAAAAGGCTTGACAGAAAACGCAGACACCAGTAGAATACGCCAACTTCAGCACAAATGGTGAAAGCAGCTGAAGGCGTAGTACCTAGTCCCCATCGTCTAGAGGCCTAGGACACCGCCCTTTCACGGCGGTAACGGGGGTTCGAATCCCCCTGGGGACGCCACATATCAA
>JARIEH010000200.1 GCA_029256865.1 Psychrobacter sp. | reverse complement strand
CAACCGTTTTTGCCTTCCACATACCAACAACGGCACCTAAAATCATAGCGCCAATAATTAACCAAAGCACAGGACCTTCCGCTAAGAAGAACGTGGTGACAACGGCAATCGCCATTGCTGCCATACCAAAGCGGTTACCGCGAATAGCGGTCTTTGGGCTAGAGAGTCCTCGGAGGGTTAAGACGAAAAGAATGGCACCGATTAAGTAAAACCAGTCAGCATTACTCGCAATTATATTGGTAAAGTCACTCATGCGTCACCCCCAGCTTGCTTAGTTACCACTGGCGCTTTTTTCTCTTTCGGTTTAAACATTGCAAGCATACGTTCAGTCACTGCAAAACCACCGAAGATGTTAACGCTGGCCAAAAATACCGCAAATGCACCCAATAAGCTGGTCGGCGTAAATACAGAGCCATCAATAGTCACGGTCTGTAGCATAGCGCCCACAATGACGATACTCGATAGGGCATTGGTTACGGCCATCAATGGCGTATGTAGGGCTGGCGTTACTCCCCAAACCACGTAATACCCAACAAATATAGCGAGTACAAACACGGTAAAAATCGCTACAAATGGCGTGCTACTCATAGCATCTCCAACTTGAGCTGCTGCTAAAACAGTGGCAATCATCTTATCCTCCTAAAAATTTATTCGTTACTGGCAAATGTATGATGATAAATATGCAAAATCTAACGCTTAGCAAGACGTATCTGACCCTCGTGCGTAATAGCCAACGCGCCTTGAATTTCATCTTCCATATCTAAGTGAAGAGCCAGTTTTTTTGAGGCAGCATCGTTTATAGCCTCGTCAGAGGCAATCAAGGTGGTAATAAAATTGACCAGATTATTGGCATATAAGTCTGACGACTGCGCTGCTAGCATTGAAGGTATATTGGCTGCACCAACGATGCGCACACCATTGGCAGTAGTAATAGTTTCATCAGGCACACTGCCTTCGACGTTACCGCCAGTGCCAGCTGCCATATCGATCAGCACAGAGCCCGCCTTCATTTTGGCAAGTGTCGCTTGATGCACCAGTCTTGGTGCCTGTCTACCAGGTATCTGTGCCGTGGTGATGACGATATCAGCGGCACTCAATGCTTTATCCACTACCGCTGCTTGGTCTTTGATATACTGCTCAGAGGGTGTCCAAGCATAGCCACCTGTCGACTTGGCTTTTTGTGCTTCGCCTTCGCTCATCGGCACATCAAGCCATTTACCACCAAGAGACTCGACTTGCTCTTTAGCCGCAGGTCTCAGGTCACTGGCTTCAACGACTGCGCCTAAGCGTTTGGCCGTCGCGATGGCCTGCAATCCTGCAACGCCAACCCCTAAGATAACCACTTTGGCAGGCTTAACGGTGCCGGCTGAGGTCATAAACATCGGAAAAGGACGCGAATATTCATTGGCAGCAAGTAGCACGGCTTTATAACCAGCAAGGTTGGCTTGCGAGGACAGGACATCCATATTCTGTGCCCTTGACAAGGTACGTGGTAACAGTTCCATGGCAAAAGCAGTTGCACCACGTGCACTATAAGTGTCAAGCTGAGTGTTACGGTAAGGGTCAAGCATACCGATGACTATCTGACCAGAAGCCAAGCTGTCAGTAACATCATTAGGCAAATCATTCACAGTTGTGATAATTTGAGACTGTGTGACGACTTCAGCACTACTGTTTGCAATATCGGCACCCGCTGCTCGATACAATTCATCAGCATAATACGCTGCTTGACCTGCACCAGACTGGATGATGACCTCAAATCCAAGTTTACGCAGCTTTTTAACTGCGTCTGGGGTTAGCGCCACACGGCTTTCGTGTGTGACATCTGCACTGATTACGCCGATTTTCATACCGTCTCCTTACCTCTGAATACATTACTGGACTGTGTACAGACTATTTGAATCACAAAACACACAGGGCAAAAAATTTTGATCAGCTTTAATTTATAAAGTTGAGTCAAAGATTATCAATTTAATAAATGATAGAAGGCTCTCCATCAAGTCTTTTTATTATAGAGATATCTTTTGCTAACTTTCATTGTCTATTGATGACCAACTAGTAAATAAAAAGTTATAGATTTATGTCATTTATATAATTTTTTTTGTGTTATATACAAGTTTTATTTTTTTGTAGCATTGATTTAATCTGATTTTGGCTGAAAAAATGAAATATAGATGTAGAGATAATACTGCAAACGATATTTGCCATGTAAGATATTTCATCGGTATTCATCGGTATTAACTGAAACCTCATGAACCATAAGGAATAATGATGTACTTTTTACTCTCCCCTGCTAAATCTTTAAATGAAACAGACGCCATCCCAGTAAACTTGGGTAACCACTATAGTCAACCTGAGCTTATCGAACACTCGCAAGCACTCATGAAAAACCTAAAAGCAAAAGAGCCGATTGATTTACAAGAGCTGATGAGCATTTCTGACGATTTGGCGCAGCTGAATGCTAAGCGTAATCAAGACTGGGCTTGGAGTGATAAGAAACCCTTTACCGACGACAATGCCAAACCGGCGGGCTATTT
>JARIEH010000075.1 GCA_029256865.1 Psychrobacter sp. | reverse complement strand
GATTCAGCAAGCTCTACGTTGGCAGCATAATCAGAAGAATCTGAGAAGGCAATATCGTCTTCACCACTACTGGCCAATACATGAAACTCATGTGAGGCAAAGCCACCGATGGATCCAGTATCTGCTTGCACAGCACGGAAGTCCAAACCTAGGCGGGTAAATATGCGGGTATACGCATCGTACATTTCATCATAGGTTTTAGCCAATGAGGCTTGATCTACGTGAAATGAGTAGGCGTCTTTCATGGTGAATTCACGCGCACGCATCACCCCAAAACGTGGGCGAATCTCATCACGGAACTTACCCTGGATCTGAAAGAAAGTGATTGGTAGCTGCTTATAACTACTCAGCTCACCTTGCGCTAAGTTGGTAATGACTTCTTCATGAGTTGGGCCTAAGACAAAGTCACGATCATGACGGTCTTTGAAGCGCAACAGCTCAGGACCATAATCATCAAAACGACCGGTGGTTTGCCACAGCTCAGCTGGCTGGGTCATGGGCATCAGCACTTCTTGAGCACCGACATTTTGCATCTCTTCGCGAACGATACGCTCGACTTTTTGTAAGATGCGTAGCCCCATGGGCAACCAAACATATAATCCAGAAGCGATCTTGCGAATAAGGCCAGCACGCACCATCAGTTGGCTTGAGGCGATATCGGCATCACTTGGGGTTTCTTTTAGCGTAGCGAACAAGAATTGACTGGCTTTCATAAATAAAGCGGAACCTTATCAACGATAAAATAAAGAATAAATAAGGCGCTGAGCATATAGGGTCTGTTGAACATTCAAAATTTGAATATTCAGCAAGCCTATTAATTGCTGCAAGACTGCCTTTATATATAACCTGATGACATGACACTAATGATTTGCTCGATGTGTAAATTGGTATTTTATCGATGCAATCTGACTATGTTAGGTAAAGTTCGCCTAAGACGCAATGACTTTTTGTCTTTTGCAGCAGAACGAAGCAGAAACTGCAAAATAGTATTCACAACAAAGCAGTTATCTGACTGTTGTGAGAGAGGTGGATAATAAGATAATAAAAATCCGAGTGATTTTTAAAGCAAGTCTCTGCTTAAGGTTAAAGAACAAGCAATTATGTATGGGGTTGGTAGTTAATACTTGAACTTAGGTATAAAAAACGTCATCTATATCAGTAGAAATCTCTGTTTTTCTCATTCGTAATGGCTTTATGAATGTGGTTGATCACAAAAAAAGGTAGCGAATATGACAACTCCTGATAACCAGCCTTCTACTAACTCCAATGAAATCCTTAGTAAGCATCCCAAATCGAAACAGAAGCAGCCTATCGGGATGGCGACATGGATATTATTATTCATAAGTTTTATTGCATTGGCTTTCGCGGTTTATACCATTCAAACCCGTATCATTGATGAGCCAATTGAGACCATTACTCGTGAAGGGGTAGTCACTCAAATACAACAACTCAACCGTCTGCAAACAGTGGCTTTTAGCGTCGATACAGTGATTACCAGTCAACGTGAAGGGAGTTGGATGAAGCTGTGGCAAGATGAACAAAAAGGACTGTTTATCGCCCGTGGTCGTGTAGAGGCAGGAATTAACTTGAGCGAGCTGTCCCCTGAGATGGTGCAGGTGACTCAAGCTGCGGATCAAGTAAATTCTGATGTCGCACAGGGGCAAGGGGTTGAGGCTCATGCACCTGTCTCTATTATGCCGCAGATCAATATTACCTTGCCACCATCAGAGATATTCTCGGTTTATCTTGATGATATTGAGATTTATGATTGGCAAACAGGTGCTTTTGGTTTGATGCAAGTAGATCCAAAAATATTGGTACAAGCCCAGAGTATGGCCAAAGCAGAAGTTCTTGAACGTGCTTGTCAGGGCGATGTGATGAATATTGCGCTAAAGAATGCTCAGGATCAACTCCAGCAGTTGTTTGCCTTGACTGGCGCTGTTGTTACCGTGACCACACAAGGAGCAGGGGCGTGTCAGCTGCCGTCCAGAAGTGCATAATCAATAATATATAGTGATTGTCGGCTTGATAACTCGCTTCAATACAGCAACGCTAAATTATATATAACGCCTTTTTAAATCGCTGATTTTTCAGGCAATTGCTCTCGTTAATTTATTTTAGAGCATACCTATCTATCGACGTATTATTTTTAGTATGTCGCAACTGTATTTCAAGCAGTTTTTAAGCACTTTTAATCTAAGGGTTAAAAGTGTTTTTTTTATGGAAATCCCTATAGTTTAGCGATTGATGGTACGGATTTTGCATTAGTGTGCAGTAGAGAGAACGTATAGGTATCGTTTTTAGCGCTAATCCTCTCTTCAGTTCTTGGTCGCCAGTATTATCAAGCGTTACTTTCTGTCTTCTATTTCGGTCGCTTTTACAAGTGTTGGGGTTAGAAGGGTTGCTCGATAGTTGTTAAAAGGCAAAAAAGTAGAGAAAGATAGTGGCTTTGAAAGTTGTGAAATTGCAGATTCAAAATAGAGTTATGGGCAAATAGTGCGGTTTGGAGAATTTATATGAGTAGTCTCAAACAAAATACTCAAGAGAATCTAAAAAAAGTCCTACGTACAGCGATAATTGGAGTAAGACCAGCTGATCAGATTATGCTCAAGGGCTATCTGCGGGTATTATTACGCTTAGAGGTTGAGCTTGAGTGGGTATCAGCGAAACACCCGCAGATTGATTTGTTTTTGATCAGTAATGACTTTCGTCATGCTGCGAGCGTAAAAATCCTGCAAGGTCAGCAGCATAAGCCTGTCCTTTATACCAGCCGTACCGACACAAGCGAGGGTAAATTAGTAGATGATAGGCTTGTTTTGCCTTTGACGTGCCTTAATGAGCTTGATGAGTGGTTAATGAGCAAGATATCTGTACTTGCTAAAGCGACAGAAGAAAACGCCACTCACTCTCGAGGTCATGAGGCACTAACCAAGACTGCTCATAATAATCAAGCCTCATCGTCATTCAGTGACGGTATTTCTAATGAGAGGGCTTCTAGTAATGAGATGCTACAGTCTGATGTGAATAACACTCTTAATAGTACTTATCTTGAAGGGGCATATACTAAAAGCACTCGTTTCTCCCCTGATAACTATCAGGACATGATTGCCTTTATTAAAGCATTGCATAAGCGTCCAGTAGGCCTTTATCAGATCATCGTCAATAATCAAGTTATTGCCATCGCTGAGCCCAGTCGCGCGCGCTTTTGGCCAAAGCAGCATGAGGACAGTCTGATATCGCCCACTAGTTATGATTGGCGATTAATCAGCTATGAGAGTGAATACCCAGTAGATGCAGATGCGCAAGATCTAATGCAATGGCTTTGGCGCTGTGCTTTGGAGCAGATAGAGGTGCTATTACCATTAATCAATGATGACACATCCTATAGTCTAGGTTATTGGATTAAGCCTATAAGCGCTACAAAATATACTGTTAATGGTAAAGCAATAAATAAAGATCGACGCGAGCTGTTACAAGTGATGAACGCCCTAGAAACCACGCCTTGTAATGTCAATCAGTTAGCAAGATTAGCCAGTATTTCGGTGAACACTGCTAAGAAAATAATAGCTGGGCTATTGTTTTCAGGGGCATTAAAAGCTGAAAGCTATGACTATCTGGATACGTTGGTTGGCCGTGCATCTCACATGACGCAGCAAAGTATGTCTACAGCGATAGATTCTGTATTAACGACAAATAATACAGCCGCACTCGCAGCAACTGCGCCAGATCAGCCAACTGAACCTAGGGTGGATCATACTAAACAGACAGCCCTTGAAGCCTTACTGGAGAGACGCGCTCGAGGAGAAGCGGTAGCGCCTACCACCTCAAGCTCTATTATTATCCCGGATAGTTTGGCAAATAAAGTCGCTGTTGAAGTGACTCCTGCCCAGCAAGAAAAACGTGGATTTCTGACGCGATTACGCCAAAAATTAGGTCTGTAGAGTCTAGGGCTTGTCATCAATTAGATTATGAAACCGTAAAATCATGAGTTAAAAGTGGCTTTTCTGTATATAGGTTTTTAGCTTTTATTCTCTTATATTTTACTATTATTTTTTTAAATGCGCTTTTGAGCGCTAGGCAGTTAATGATTATGCAACGTCTAAAAATTGTTTTTAGTGGCCCGATGGGTGCGGGAAAAACTCAAGCAATCGCCAGTCTTTCTGATATTCCAGTGGTGTCTACTGAGGTTCAAAATACAGATTTGGATGCACACACTAAGGCCTTGACCACTGTTGGGATGGATTATGGTGAGCTTACCTTTGATGATGCAACAGGTATTGGGCTATACGGCACACCAGGGCAGGCGCGTTTTGATTTTATTTGGCCGATTTTAGCGCAGGGGGCACTTGGGGTGATTATTCTGATTGATCATTCAGCCGCTGACCCTGTACAGGACATGGCAACCTATTTGGAAAAGTTCGACAAGATATATCAAGGTCGGATTATCGTTGGGGTCAGTCAAATCGATAAAAAACCTGAGCGTGAGTTTGATATTTATCGTGAGTGGTTAGGTGAAAACAATCGTACACTCCCTATCTTTCCCGTTGATATGCGTAAAAAAGATGATGTGCTTTTATTGGTTGAAACGATTATTACCGCGCTTGAGCAAGGTTAAGAAGTTTAGGCTGAT
>JARIEH010000005.1 GCA_029256865.1 Psychrobacter sp. | reverse complement strand
AGGTTCAAATTATGTCAGAGCCAACTGCTGGCCCTTCTTCTGGTTCTATACAACCTACAATTTTGAATGAGGTTCCGTGGGAGCGTTATCGACGTCCTTATGTGCGCGATTTGGCTTATGTATTAGCATGCCCCAATGTTTTAACCAAGTGGTTAGATTTTGCCCCGCATCAGACGACTCAAGCAGTGGCAGTCCATCATAGCAGTTTTTGGCATAGGCAGTACGAGGCTTATCGTGCCCGTTTAGATGAGCTAGAAAATACTTCTGCTTATCAAGCGTTGACCCGCTATTTACTCGCGCGTCCTAGTCCTAATCGCTTGGGCTTTCATTTTGAAGGATTATTGTCGTTTTGGCTAGAAGACGGCTATGCAAAAAAACTACATCCCTATGAGATGCTGGCAAGTAATGTGCAACTGTTTCGGGGTAAGCAAACTGCAGGTGAGCTTGATTTGGTTTTATACAATCACCAAGATAATCTTACCGAGCATTGGGAGTTGGCCATTAAGTTTTTTATGGGGTCAGCGCCCTTTGAGCCTATGAATTGGGTTGGTATCAACTCCAATGACAATCTGCAGCGCAAGATGACACACATGCAGACCAAGCAGTTTTGTACGCTGTGGGTGCATACCAAGAATCATGGGCAAGTTAAAATTGATAAGCGTTTTGCGGTGATAAAAGGACGATTCTTTTTGCCCATGAGCCGGACTGATTTTCATTATCCTGACTGGCTTGAGACGAGCTTCCCTATGCATCGATGGCTACTACCAGCATCAAATAGCCAAGGCAACCGCCATAACGCTGGTCAAGACATACAGCATCAATACATCACTGAGCCGTTGTCTGATATTATAGCCATTCGCCGCGCCCATTATATTGAATGGTTCACTCAGCGCCGCTTTTATAATAAAAACGACAGTATCGCTAAGATACCTTTAGCGTTGGCGACACTGAGCCAAGGTTTGTACTTTATCAAGTCACCTGTACTACACTCATTTAATCAGCAAGATAAACCCTACGCAACGTCCTATGATGGTTATAAGCCAGTGGTCATCTTGCGAAATGATGCCAAAACTGTTTAAGACAACTTAGTTTAGCTTGAGTTAGTCTTAGTAAACTATTTAATGTCTCTAATAAGTGTCTATCACCTGCAACAACTCATATCTAAGCATATCCGTACTGGGCAAACGCTCAGCATGAAAACGCACAATGGGTATACCCGCACTGGCGAGTGCTTTGTCTTTTTTATCATCCGCTTTTTGCCGAGTTTTACTGTTGTGAGTCCAGTCATCTAACTCAATAGCGACTAAGGTCGTCTGCGCATCATTAGCGACAATCACATAATCGACACTTTGACGGCAGATACGATTGAACCAAAAGCTACGCTCAGAGGCCTCGTCACTGTTACTATTGATGATACGTGAGAGTTGGACTTGAACAAAAACATTGTACTCTGGCAGTGCATTTTTGAGCTTATTGAAAAATATGACTTCAGTGTCTGTCATGATAGGCATCGGCTCGAAAGGCCAAATGGCCAAATCATCACCACGCACAGACGGCGGGTCAGGCTCGACATTCCTACTCCTACTATGTACTGGTAACAACTTGGGTAAGGTAATGAGTCCTACAAAACCGACGGCTAATACTAAAAAAATGACGCCAAACGACATAGCTTTACCTTATACAATATTGAGGATGACGGTATTGAAAGTCATTATACCGTCGATCACAGCGTGACAACCATTGATGGCTAACACGTGATACAGGGGAAAATAAGGGGATAGTAAATCGTCCTCATACTATCCGAGCTGATGATTATCTACAACTCATAAACCATAAAACACGACAATGTATGTCGTGTTTTGAAAGTCAATCGTTCTAAAATAAGTTAGAGGCTAAAGTTAACTTTTACATACTATTTTTAGCTACCCTAATTTACTTTTCAGTTTTGGTCATAACCAAGGCTAACGCCAGTACAGTACCCAGGCGCCGTTGGTATTAACTTTAGGATCACTGTTGATTTTGTCTTTGAGCGCTAACGCAGCAACCTTACCACGTTCAGGCCCGACGATGACACGTACACCGCGACTGGTAGCACTGGTTTTAACTTGATAACCTGCTGACTTAAACTTCTTCGCTACCTCTTCAGCAGAGGCTTGATTACCTGCCAAGGCAACTTGTACGCCAAAATTACCTTTGGCATCGGTTTCTTTAACTTCTTGACGCGCATCATTAAGTTTTTGCTGCGCTTCGCGCTTGGTTTCAGCTGACTTTTTAGCCAGCGCCTCTTCCTTTTTTCTTTTTTCCTCGGCTGCTGCCGCTTCACGTTCTAAGCGCTGAACTTGCTTGCGTGATGGAATGGTTAAGGCTTGACCGACCTGTAAGGAGGCTGAGGGTGACATCTCATTGGCTTGTGCTAATGCGGCAACTGGAACATTATACTGGCGTGCCAATTTCAATAAGCCATCGCCGCGCTTGACAGCATAGTCGATAGGCGCTGTCGGTGGAGCGCTTTTACTGGCTTCAGCTGCGGCCTTTTCTTGCGCCTGTTTTTTCTGTTCGGTCGCTGCCTGTTCTTCAGCTTTTTTCTTAGCTTCAGATTTTTTCTTAGCATCTGCCTCTGCTTTTCTCTTAGCTTCTGCCTCTGCTTGTTTTTTGGCATCTTCTTGTTTCTTAGCATCTGCTAGCTTTTTGGCTTTGGCCTCAGCTTCAGCTTTTTTTTTCACCTCGGCTTGTGCTACTGCTTGTGCTGCGTTTTTGCTACTTTTATCAGCGATATTGGTTGCAGTGGCCTCAGTATCCGTCCGTGGTTGTACTGTTGGTGTAGAAACACCATCTTCTGTGGTTTCTGTGCTGTCTTCATCGCCGCTCGTTGATGACATGTTTTCTCTATATTGCTGGTTCTCCGCCCGAGCTTTGGCCAATGCTTGCGCTTCGGCAGTTTCCTGCTCTGCCAAAAATGCCTGCGCCCGCTTCTCTTGCTCAGCAACACGCGCTGCACGTTCTTTTTGCTTTTGGGCCAAAATACGTTTTTCGGTATCGATATCTGTGGTCAATGGTGTTGTTACTGCTTGCTCATCTTTAGACTCATTGACGATAATGGGTACTTGAGCTTGCTCATCGCTTGAACCAATTTGCTGTACCATAGCGTATAGCATCACGCTACCGCCTATAATCATCCCGATGCCCAATAAGGCTTGTCTCGAAAAATTCATCCGTTTACGTCTCTTAGTTGGTAGGAAGATTGATTGCTAGGCGCGACTGCTGTCTGCCCTACTATAAACCAGATAGCAAAAATCATCTTGTTTTTACGAAAGTGCTTTGATTATAAAACATATTTTTTGCGCTGTCTGCTATCACACACTTCTTAACATGATGTTGAGACGTTATTTAACGACTAATAAGCGTCGTTAAGTACTACGATGCTTGCAGAGCTGCAAGTGCCTCACCAATCGTATGAAAAGAGCCACAAACGACAATTAAATCTTGACTGGCACTGTCTTCAATCACCGCGTGAGTTGCCTGCTGTAAATCCTGATAGACATGTATAGAAGTGTCTTTGACATGATTAATCAGCGCAGCCTGCAGTTGTTCAATGGTTGCTGCACGTGGATGATTAATCTCTGCAACATACCAGTCTGCAATAGGCAGATCAGCGGCTATCAAACGCTTTACCACCATAGCAATGTCTTTATCACCTAACATAGAGAACAGCATCTTAATAGTCGCAGGAGGTGCAGACGACGGGAGCAGCATAGACTGCTGACGATTGCGATGCGCTTGCCATAACGGTAGCAACTGCGTTAATAAAAAATCCACTCCTTGTTCATTATGTGCGACATCGAACAACCAATGACGTTCAGCTACCTCACGATAATCAAAGCGACCTGCTAGTTTTACAGTAGTTAGTGCCTGCTTAATAGCGGCTGTGTCTATATTTAGCGGGCTTGCTAACACTGCAGACAGCGCATTGGCGGTATTGATGAGTGACAGCGCTGGGCGCGGCAGATTCAAGGTGAGAGCCGCATTACTATATTGCCATGTCTGCGCGTCCTGTACACGATAGCTAAAGTCCCGTCCTAGCTGATAGCAAGTTGACTGATGATGGTTAATAAGCTGCTGTACGCTATTTGGCATATCAGCTGCTCCATATATCAAGGTAATGCCGTCACGCAATATACCTGCTTTTTCAGCGCCAATCTGTTCGACATTATCACCCAACCAGTCCACGTGATCGATACCAATGTTGGTGATGACTGCCATATCTGGATCTATAATATTGACCACATCAAGGCGACCACCTAGCCCCACCTCTAATACCCAAACATCACATTCAGCTTCCGCAAATATTAATAACGCCGCCAGTGTGGTCATCTCAAAGAATGAGAGCGTCAATTCACACTCTAATCGCGCAGCTTCTACTTTACAAAAGGCATCTATCAGCGTTCGATCACTGACCATTTCACCCTCAATGCGCACGCGCTCATTAAACACGCTGAGATGCGGTGATTGATACAGTGCCGTCTTGTAGCCAGCGGCTTGGCACATCTCATTGATAACGGCAGTCGTTGAGCCTTTGCCATTCGTACCCGCTATAGTAAATACGTAGGTATCCGTCTTAGCAGACTGCATCACTCCTAAATACTCAGCAACTGGCAGTACTCGTGACAGACCCATATCTATCGCTGATACATGAATCTGCTGCATATAATCTAGCCACTCGGTGAGACTGGCATCACTATTAGGGCTATTTTTACTAACAGTATTATTAACCGTATCAGAAGGCACAGATGCAGACATAGAAAAACCTATTATAAATACTCAAATTAAAGGAACTGAATTAAAAGAAGGCTGGCTTCAAATGTTTTGAAACTTAAAAGATGAGAGTGGCAAATAAAGGCAGTGTATAACACCCTTGCTAAAAACCAAACCTAAAAACTAAAAATAGCATTTATCGTAAATGACGATAAATGCTATTAGAGAGAATTAATGAGAGGCATTAATACAGATATGACTAGGCATCAACGTTTGGTTGATCACATAGCTTGGCCAATAGACGATACGTCGTATCAACCAGCTGGTGCCGATGTACGACCTCATCTACGACACCATGCTCTAATAAGAACTCAGCACGTTGGAATGGTTCTTTTAACGTTTCCCGTACCGTCTGCTCAATGACGCGCTTACCAGCGAAACCAATCATCGCTTTTGGCTCTGCCAAATGAATATCACCTAACATAGCAAGTGACGCGGTCACGCCGCCATACACAGGGTTGGTCAATATCACGATATAAGGCACACCAGCAATTCTCAGGCGCTCAACAGCTGCTGCAGTACGTGCCATCTGCATCAATGACAGCAGACCTTCTTGCATACGAGCGCCACCAGAGGCCGCAAAACACACCAAAGGCACTTTTCTTTCAAGGGCTGTTTCGGCAGCTTGTACAAACCGATCGCCAACCACTGAGCCCATTGAACCACCCATAAAGCGGAAATCAAAAGCACATGCTACCACGTCAAGGTTACGCAGCTTGCCATACATGACGAGCAACGCTTCTGTTTCCCCAGTTTTGGTTTGTGCCTCGCGCATCCGATCGGGATAAGGTTTGCTATCGACAAACTTGAGCGGATCCTTGGCGCTAAACTCCTGCCCAAGCTCACCATCTACTTGGTCTAAAAACCACTGTAAACGCTCACGCGCAGACATTGGCATATGATGATCACAATGTGGGCAGATATAACAGTTGAAGATCAGCGCCGTATTGGTAATCATCGAGTGACAG
The DNA here is from genome assembly GCA_029256865.1 of Psychrobacter sp. Next base: position 2,350 of record JARIEH010000005.1, on the reverse strand, counting down.
CTCGTACACTCTGTTGATGGTTCGGTCTCTACTGCCGTGAGCGGTGCCGTCAATTGTTGCTTGATGCCTGGTACCGGACGATCAAACCATGAATGACGTGTCGGATCAGCAACACTTTCTTTTAGAACGCATGAAGCACCAGCGTTTGGAGCATCGGGGTTTTTTATCGTATCAGTCATATTCATTCGCCATTATCGAAGGCTTATCGGCAAGTTTGCTCATACACTTGTCCCTAAGAGTTTGATTGTTATTTAAACTGTGAGTCAAATACAGTCATAACATGAGCGGTTATGAAGCACGTATGGCCTATCCACAATTAATCTAAGTTAAGCAAACAGGCAATAGCGTGTAATTGTAACAATTTATACGTGAGGTTAGTTTACACACGTAAACTTAATTTAGCAAAGTCATTCAGCTTTGTCACTGACAATATTGTCACTAGTGCGCGTGTATTTTATAACTTAAGCACTCAAGCTATCGAGTGCATCTCGTAGCTCATCCATCTTAACCATAATTTTTTGTTGAGCAGCGGCAACTGCACTGGCATCTTGAGCATCTATATCAGCAAAGTTTTGTACCAGTGCACTACCGACAATAATGCCATCCGCATGCTGTCCAATTGCTTTAGCAGACGCTGCATCACGAATGCCAAAGCCCACGCATACTGGCAAGTCTGTCTCCGCTTTAATCGCTTGCACTTGGGTGGCAACATCATCGGTATCCAGCGTCGCCGAACCTGTCACCCCTTTGAGTGACACATAATAGATAAAGCCGCCACAATGCGTCAGTACTTGCTCACGGCGCTCAGGCAAAGTGGTCGGTGATAATAAGAAAATCTCATTCATCGCATGCTCAGTCAGATGCTGAGTAAAGCTACCCGCCTCTGCTGGCGGCAAATCAACCATCAAAATGCCATCAACGCTTGATTGCTCACATAAAGCAACGAAGTTATCATAACCGATGATTTCAACGGGATTGAGGTAACCCATTAGGATAATTGGCGTTTGCGTGTCTTGTTTGCGGAACTCTGCAACCATCTTTAGTGCATCACGCGTACTGGTTCCTGCTGCTAACGCGCGCTCGCCAGCCAATGCAACAGTTGGACCATCGGCCATTGGGTCAGAGAATGGTAAGCCTACTTCAATCATATCAGCACCATGCTTGACCAAGTCATGTAGTAGGCCAACAAAGTTATCAGGGGTTGGGTCGCCTGCCATTACATAAGGAATCAGGGCTTTTTTGTTTTGTGCTTTTAAAGTTTCAAAAGTGCTTTCAATTCTGGTGCTATTGTTGATAGTGCTCATATCAAAATCCAAAAGTTATACTCATTTTGTAGGTATTAATGAATGTTGCCATAAAAGAATTTTATAAATCGTATAGCTCTTGAACTATAGTGTTATATTTTTTAGGTAACAAGGACAGTTCACCGTAACTCAGGTCGGTGACACATAAACCAACGCCGCTCTCTTCTATCTTGCCATAAAAGATGACGTATCTACCAACAGAGTTATCATTAATTCCATGTTTAGCTTGTAATGAATGCTCTTCTTTAATACAAAAATCTTTATAACCTCCACCTTTTTTGAAAGATAGAAAAGTCATTCTTATGTTATTATCTCGTTTTTCTTTGCCCTGATGATCAGATCTTGTAATCTTTCCTATATAGAGTTTGCTATCATTATCTTCTGCTTTGATATCACTCACATCATTTAGTAAATCAATCAACGGTAGAGCTATATTAGAATTGGGCAGGTAGTAGCCTTTATGTAAATTTTTTGAAAAATTTCTACATATGGCTCTAACGGATGTTACCTTGGAGGGTAAGGAAAATTTTTCTCCTGTATGTCTACTTATTGAGACATCTGTAGTAGGACCATCTATATCCTCTATCAAAGAGTCGTAGCAATCTTCATCATCGTCAACATTCTTAACTTCAGGGACTTCCTTCATAAAGCTATCTATAACGACTAATTGTGCATTATCTACAGCTTCTTTAGCCTCTTCTTCATTGACATAATTTAGACCTTCACCTTTGTTTGCCCTGTACATACAATTAATATGTGAATACGAGGGCAGATGTTTAAAATATGCTAATACGTTATTTCTTGAACGAGATTCTACCAAGGGTGTTCTTGTTAAAGGTGTGAAACACTTTGGGCAAAATATTTTCTCATACATAACATCATGAATATACTCATTTGAAGTAACTGCCTCATGGTTTTTTAACAGCTCGGCATAGTTTTCTATCGAGTAAGTCCAGTTATCAGAATACATTGCGTATGGTATTTTTCTTGAAGACATTTGAGTATCCTTTTCCATCATAAGACAGCTTTTACAATTCAATCCCTTC
>JARIEH010000247.1 GCA_029256865.1 Psychrobacter sp. | reverse complement strand
CGCTCTGCATAGTCCTTAGCGCGCAAATTACGTTGAGCGTGAGTAAGCGTTCCGTTTTTATCAAAAACAAAAGTAGAGCGTACGAGTCCAAGCGTAATTTTGCCATACATGTTTTTTTCTTTAATGACCTCAAAGTACTGGCATAGCTTCTCATCACCGTCACTGATCAGCGGAATATTCAAGTCGTGCTTGGCAATGAACTTTTCATGCGACTCTACACTGTCACGCGATACTCCGATGATGTCGTAGCCAAGCGCATCAAAATCATTTATATGAGCGGTAAAATCTGTGGCTTGCGTAGTACAGCCTGGGGTATTGTCTTTTGGATAAAAGTATAAAATGAGACCTTTATCGGTATGAGCGACGAGCTCTTTTAGGCTAATATCGTCATGAATAAAGTTACCGTCTAGTTCGCGCACGATGGTAACTGGGAAGTCAGGTAGGGTGATTGTCTCAGTGGTCGGCTTGGCCATTATAAACTCCTTGTTATTTATGAATATTATTTTTGAGTGCCCAGTACGCTCTAATTTTTTAGGCTCTCTTAAAGATTTATTCTACACTTTGTGCATACATTGACAATCAAAAAAAAGACTGACATTCGTCAGTCTTTCATATTATACGTTTTTAGCTATGAGATTAAGCAGGTTTCTGTGGCTGCTTTAGGTCTAGTCCTTGGGTACATTGTTGTAAATCTTTTTGCATCTTTTTAACATATGGTAGGCTTGAAGGATCTTTTTTATCCTGTGCATAGCTTTCGATCTCCCACATTTGACCGATAGTCATTTTGCTACGAACACCAATGGTGCAGTTACACAGTTTAGTGGCAGTATTTTTGTCAGCGACCTTATATTTGACTGCACCATCAACGCACTGATTGATATTGTTTTGTTTAATATCAACAGCATTTGCTTGTGGCATGACTATCAGGCCAATCAGGGCTAAAGGTAGTACTTGCAACAGCTTCATAAACTTCCTCTTATTTACTATAAATACAGTGGCTCATACGATAGCAATTATATCTACTAAATAACACCGTGCGCGTGCTGTCTTGATGCAAGTAAATGTTACGCTTTTGTTTATATACCTCTAAACATCAAATGTTTATTCATAATTAAGCGTGGTTTAAAAGCGCTTGAAGCAACTGCTAGCTTTGAGGCTGATACTGTGATTGATAATGAGTAGGATCAGAGACGCCAGCTTGAGCAAACCCTTGACGGCGTAGCGCGCAGCTGTCACATACTCCGCACGCACGGCCTTGACTGTCTGCTTGATAACAAGAAATCGTCTGCCCATAATTGACACCTAACGACAAACCAAGCTCGATGGTTTTGGCTTTGGATAAATGCTGCAGTGGGGTTTGAATCGATAAATGATGACCTGTGACCCCAGCTTTGGTGGCTAGATTGGCCATATGTTCAAAGGCGGCAATATATTCAGGACGGCAGTCAGGGTAGCCAGAGTAATCCACTGAGCTGACACCAATGACGATGTGATTGGCATCGGTCACTTCCGCGACAGCAAGCGCATAGGACAAAAATATGGTATTACGAGCGGGTACATAAGTATTAGGAATCGTATCATTATCGATTTCATCATATTTCTTATTAGGAAATTTATCCGCATCGCCATCCGGTATGATCATGTTATGGTCAGTCAGCGATGAGCCGCCCAGTTGAGCGATATCGATATCGATAATCCGGTGATTGACTTCAGCCGTTTCGGCAATACTCTTGGCCGCGACAAGCTCGCTATTATGGCGCTGACCATAGTTAAAGCTCACTGCGGTGACAGATGCGTAACGCGCCTTCGCCCAATAAAGGCAAGTGACCGAGTCAAGCCCGCCTGATAAGAGGACGACAGCGTTCTGACTATTATCCAAAGTAGTGGCGGTAGAGTCAGGTGCTGGGTTAAGTAAGTTAGATTGCGGTGTAACATGAGTCATAGTGTTGGTCTATCATAAATTAGCGAAAAGCGACTATTTTAGCAAATTTAGCATCATTACTGAACCGTAAAAACGCTATGATAAAGACTGTATTAAAAAGACTATAACTGATAGTTATCATATTTGACGTCACCGTCAATTGCCCTCTTTTCAATCTGTTGGCAAAATTTGTTATAATCGCTAGGCTTTTTATGAGACGCTTTATTTCACCTCATTGCCTCATTGAGAGATACCTTATTGCAAACCATCCTTGTAAAGATATTGAGTAATTTATGACCACAGC
>JARIEH010000017.1 GCA_029256865.1 Psychrobacter sp. | reverse complement strand
TATTGGTATTAGAGTTACTCATAATAGAATGATCTTTTATTAATAATGAAAGGGGTTAGACAAATACGTCGAAAAATAGGCAAAATAGTTAATAGAGTGATTTTAACGCAGATGACAGGATTTTGTTAGAGCTAAGGTGATTTATAAGATTTCAACAAACCCTATTAAACAATTCACAACATCAATCGTCTGAATGCTAAATATAATAATCTATAGTCATATTATAAAATGTGTTTAACTATCAAAGTTATCTCTCGACATCCTCCTCCTCTAATACAGCGAGCTTACCGTGACTCACGATACCGAACGTAAAAACTCTTCTCAAACTGATGCATTAGACGATGAGGCTTTAGTTGATAGTATTACCCATCATGAAGATAAGCAGAGTAACGACGGTATTGAGGACAGTCATGACGGTCAAGAAAGCAGTGACATACAGGCTACTGAAAACCTAGAAGACGAAGATTTCTATGAAAACATTAGCGAAGAGGATAAAGAAACCATCAAAAAAGTCGCCAGCGATGATAATATGAGCCAAGCGAAAAGCTATGCCAGTATCTTAGTCGAACAAGTCATCCATGCCAAAGAAACCTTTGACCGCTCCTTAGGGTCTTTGTTTACTAGCGCCTTTACGGCTGGACTTGAGATAGGCATTAGCTTTTTTATGATTTTAGCGACCTTTGCGCTACTCATCGGCCTAATGCCCAGTGAATATGCCATCGTTTTATCCTCGCTACTATATCCCATTGGCTTCATCATAGTCGTGATTGGTCAGTCGTTGCTGTTCACTGAGCAGACATCGCTTTTAAGCCTTCCAGTCCTCAATAAAATTGAACCTTTAAGTAAATTGCTGCGCTTATGGGGTATTGTCATTGCGGGTAATATTATTGGCGGCTGTTTATTTGCCGCCTTGATGATTGGGCTTGGTATTAAAATGCAGCTATTTAGCGCCGCGGATGTAGACATCTATGCGCAGCATGTTTTAGGTTTTGAATGGTGGGTCATCTTCGGCAGCTCAATACTGGCTGGTTGGATGATGGGGATAGCGGCATGGTTGGTTACTTCGGCACGCGACACGCTCAGCCGTATCGTCTTGGTCTCTTTAATTACAGGTAGTATAGGGTTTTTAGGTTTACACCATAGTATTGTCGGCAATATCGAAGTATTTTCTGCCTTGCTATATGGACATACCATCAGCTTATTAGACTATCTGACGTTTTTGTTGGTGGTATTAGTGGGCAATACCATAGGCGGTGTCGTGTTTGTCGCTGTACTAAAAAACCGAACGTTTTTATTTGAAATCGAAAGAGTAAAAGAACAAGCAGCAGAGGAGTGAAGCCATAAAATAGTGAAAATTAATAGCCGTCAGCTTTAACGCGGCTTACGACTCTCAATACTGATGACAGCAGTGCCATAAGCAATGGCTTCTACCATGCTGCCAAGCTGATTAATATTACTGACTTCAAAGCGCAGACCGTAAATATGAGTGTAGCCTTTTTCCCGCGCTTGTGTGCGCATACGCACCACGGCCTCACGACGGGCACGATCTAATAAGGTCTCATAAGTGGTTAAGTTTTTGCCAAATAAATTAAGGACGCGCGCAATCACCATCTTAAAATAGTCTTGTGCAATAACCACGCTACCAAGCACTAGCTCACCTTCACTATTCGCCTTAAGAGCAGGCTTATAAAAACGCTCAGTGGATACAATGATATCAGCCAAGGCTTTTTCTGAAATTGCCAAGCGCGCCAAATGCTGACGCTCATGACGTGACCCAAAAAACCAACCGACGAAAAACAATATAATGAGTGGCGCGTAGTTGATTAGCATTTGGGTAATAGAGTTATTCATGACACGTCTCTTATCGTAAAAAAGCCTTGAAGCATTGAACGCTTCAAAATTGAAGTATGACCACATTAGAGCTTTCATAGTCTAAAGCTAGAGTCCACCACTTCAATAATTAGCCAAAAGGATTAAAACGTGGTAAGCCATCAGATGGGGGTTGTGTTGGGCTCGGTTGTTGCGGGTCAGGTAGGTGATGATCAGATTGGTTAGTCGGTGGTTTTTGATGTGACATAGGCTGTTGTTGTATTGGGATGACTTTGACGGCGGTACCATACACAAAAAGCTCTGAAGCACCTTGGGCGATACTAGAGGTTGAAAACCGCAGACCCACAACCGCATCAGCTCCCAATTCTTCTGCCTTAACGATCATACGTTCTATCGCCTCTTGACGCGACTCTTCTAGCAGCTCGGTATAAGCCGTTAGCTCACCACCGACGATATTTTTGAGTCCTGCGAACAAGTCCTTGCCGACATGTTTTGAGCGCACGGTACTGCCGTATACCACATCTAAGCGCTCAGTGATTTGATAGTTAGGCAAGTGCTCAAGGTTGGAGAGTTTCACAGTCATGATATTACCTTACTCGGTGACTTACAAAGAAGCTAATTTAAAAAAAGCGAGGTTTGATAAGCGCCATCTCATAAACATTAGACAGCGCTGCTATAGAGATCGATGATTCGCATAAATCGAGATTCAGTAGCACTGTCTATAGATAAGTAGGGATAGATCTAGTCGTTGGTATGAAACAATAAAAACAACTCAGTCAGATTACCTTCGATACTATTTGCCATTTGTGCCATCTTGTCTTCGTCGCTACGCATTTGCGCCAACTCTGGATCTTCATCATCGATACCACTTAGCACGATCATTGGCAGCGTCAATACGGCTACATCTTCTGCCGTGTCTTCATCCTCAAACCAGTCGCTGGCTTCATCGCCATACATGGCATCCACAAAACCAATCGACCACGCCACGATGTCTGACTCATCTGAAAAGTCGACCGCAACTTCTTCATTACCAGCATCTTCACCGAACGGCAGCTCAATAGGCGTCTCGTTCTTTAGCTCAGCCATGATGGCATCACGCCAGCGGCGAATACCGTCAATGACATTTTCTGGAATCTCTGCCACATGACCTTCAAACAGCGCATCTATCCAATTTGGTAGAGGCCGTCCAATCACAGTGGCAGTCAAGAAACCATGGGTAGCGACACTATCGAGCACATATTGGCTCTCTTGGCTGTCTAAATAATCCAATAGTTCGTCAAAGCTTAAAGGGTTACTCATAAGGTATTTTTCCTTGGTCGATAAACGCTGTAATGACTGACTTAATAACTACTGCTTTAACAAAAGCAGTCACTAGCACGCTATCTTATTAACTACATGGTTAAACATTATAAATAAAATTCGAAACTGTGATGAGGCTTTATATGAAACATTGTAAATAAACTGATTTCAGCTTAACACGTTTATATACAGACCCTATGTTTTGGCGTAGCTCATAAGCCTGCTATCGCTGATTCAGGATTGATTCACACACAGCCTAAACTTTAGGCTTAGATCTCATCATCGTCATCCCAGTCATCATCAAAGTCATCGTCATCGTCTTCACCTAAGTCATCTAAATCGTCCTTTAGAGCTTTCGCTAGACGTTTTTCTTCTAATAGGTTATCAATCAAACGACGCTTCTCAAGACTGCTTAAGCGTGTGCGGACACTACTCTCTGCTTCTTCGACCATCTTTGCGTCGTCGTCGTCACCAAAATCATCATCAAAATCATCATCGATATCAGAATCGCTCATGATAAGCTCCTATACATTGGGCAATAAATTCAAAATATACTATATAACTATGCCTTATAAAGTCTCTAACCTGCCTTGTCAATCCTTTTTACTCAAATAAGCATTTTAGTCTGATTTTTGAGGGAGCTATTAGGCTAACGATCAGGCTATACCTCTTCTTCATTTCCGGTCATGAGTACCGCATTACGTACTTCTGCCAAACGCTGTATCATTGAGTCATTGGCACCGTCAAATATCGCGCACTCACGCTCATACACAGTCGTTGGCCGCTTGAGGCTCTGCACTTGTACATGATTGCCGATTTGCTTAAGTCCAGCATTCGGTAATAGAATCAGCATCTGCTCTTTTCTACCAACGCTTTTAAGTAGCTGCATCATGGCATCCGCTTGAGCATTATCACTGACGCCAACCTTAGCCGGCAAAGCAAAACGTGACAGCTCAATATGTTTGTCATGGATGATCTTATTCAGCATAAGATAGAGCTTACCTAACATCACCCCTGCCAGCGCTACTTTGGCGTGATTATTCTCTGCTTTTAGCTCTACGCAGGCGCTAGGCCCGTCAAAACGTGGCTCATTCATAGCGCTCACTCCCAGTAGTAGTGGCTGTTTGAGTAGCTCTGTCACCGCTTGGCTCAATAACTGCGTACATAGGGCGAGATATGGCATGCGCATCTCAGGAGAGAGGCGTTCTAACATATTGAATTCATCATGGAACATGATCTGCACACTAACGCTATCAAAAGCGCGCGTGGTAGATAATTTGGAGGCAAAACTGGTGAATTTATTCACGCTGACACCATCAGTTGTTGTGATCGAATGTTTGATACTGCTAGAGCGGTTACTACTCAAGATACTCTTATCAAAATCATAGCCATCACTCTGAGTCTGTGTGCCACCGACTGCATTATCACTCTGAGTATCATCGGTAGTGCTTTTGGCTTGCTGCTGCCCTCTTAAATAAGCGTTCACCTCGTCATGAATACCCGCTGTGCTTATCGGCTTCTTAACTTGGTCATGAGCGCTCTCTTGATCGCTATTATTAGGAGTGGTGTTAGTATTACTTGCATGACTCTGTGTTGCATAACTCTCTGTAGGATGACTTCCTGATGAGTCATTTTCATTAGCATCACGACCATAAGCTAACTGGCCTGATTGCACATAGCGTTCGCGATGTAGGTCTTGAATATCACGGCTTAATGCATTGATCTGCTCTTTGGTCGGACGCGCAACATAGCCATATAACAGCCATAAGAATAGATGAAAAATCAGCGAGCCAATGACAAACGGCCATTGCATGGTGATAATCTCGCCCTTGCTAATATCTTTTAAAGTAAGCGCCACGCTACCAATGACGGCATCACCCTTAGTCGCCATTTGCTCGATAGTTTCGCCTTGTTGCATAGGCGCATTCCCTACTGGCACAAGTAACTCGCCGTTATTATCTTTGATTAAGATACGTGCAACGTCCTGCTCACTGGTATAACGGTTGGCAATGACGCTGAGGCTCACGCGATCCTTATTCTCTAAAGACAGACGCGCCTCATCGATGAGCTGAGCAACCATTTGCTGGCCTTTTTGCTCACGGATTTTGGTCAATTGCTGATCAGTGCTGATGACCAACAGTAAGGTCTGCAAACAAAAACTGACCAGAATGATAATGGCAAACAAACCTTGCCGCGGCGCTAAATAAGTCATGATATGTTAAACTTTTTTGAATAAACGAAGTTAAAAAAACGAGACTGTCGCTCATTTTTCAGAAAAATGTGTTGTTATATTAGGACGTGTTGAACATTCGACCATCTTTACTATATCACCATAGTCGTTGTCATAGGTTTGGCTATGCACATATTTTTAATTATCCGCCAAACTCGTCTATTATCCTAGTGATAATATTGGTTATTATCCAACTGTTTTACTTTGTGCGTCATGTATAGGCGACAGACAGTAAAGCTGTTATTATTCCTAATCTTATCTGAGCATACAAGGGACAATTGAGCCATGCCAAAAAATACGCCTTATTCGTTACCAAAAGACAGCAAAGCATGGCAACAAGCCGTTGATTCTGTTGCTTCATTGCTGCCCGATGGTACCAACCTGCAAGACTTTGATGCACTGCAATCACTGCCGGTATTTGCACTGATTGTCGTATTGCCCGCGCATGTACCCGCGCTCGACATTCATCAATATGTGCAGACTTGGGTCGATGAGCAGCCAAACTGGCATTTGGTAACGGTGGCAGAAGACACCAAGGCAACCTTTGTCAAGATTGCGGTTCCTGATTTGGCCAATGATAGCAATCCTACTGCAAATACAGGGAAAGTGCCCTATCAGCCATTCGTACCTTCACAAGTGTTCCGCTACTTGCTGGTTCCTGTGACCGATACCTTGATGCACCCTGGCAAAAAAACAGCGGCAGCACATATCATTGATGATCAACTGACGACTCGCCTGCGTCATGATTTGGCTGAAAACTATAAAAACATTCAAGGTGCTGATCATGCTACTCTTGACAGCTCAAAACTGGTTGATTGTCATATCCTGTCTGTTGGTCATATGTTGCGCACACACAAGCTTGCCTGCTTTGATATGGATTCAACTTTGATTGAGCAAGAAGTCATCGTTGAGCTGGCAAAAACTGCCGGTATTGGCGAGCAAGTCGAAATCATCACGGAAGCAGCGATGCGTGGTGAAATAGATTTTGATGAGTCTTTTGCTCAGCGCGTGGCGTTGCTAGAGGGTATTCCTACTTCGGTACTGGATGAGATTTGTGCACGCTTGACGCTATCTACTGGGGCACGTACGATCATCAGTGCCCTGAAGACATTAGGCTATCATACTGTGCTAGTCTCTGGTGGCTTTGCTTATTTTGCCAACTATATCGCTGAGCAACTGGGTATTGATGAAGTTCATGCCAATCACTTGGATATTGATGAGGGTGCAGTGACGGGTCACATACAGCTGCCGATCGTTAATGGCGCCAAAAAAGCCGCCATCGTTGCTCACACGGCTGAGCGTATGGGCATTGAGATGTCACAAGTGGTCTGCGTGGGTGATGGCGCCAACGACTTGCCCATGATGGCCATTGCCGATCTGGGTGTTGC
>JARIEH010000324.1 GCA_029256865.1 Psychrobacter sp. | reverse complement strand
AGTTGATAGCATTAGGCATACTAAGCGCCTCCATTGATTATGGATAGATAGTATTGAATATATAGATCATTAAGTAGTACGTTATGCTTGACAGTATAGCTATGTTTTACTCTTAGGTCTTATGCTTACTAGTGTTATTTTTAGCTGGGTCATCAAAGTCTAACAGCATCTGATTGTCTGTCAGCGTTACTTCCTTTTGCGCAAAAATCTCGTCTCTATGTTGGGATATCCACTCGCGCCACACAGCAAGACCAATCGCTAACACGACGGGTCCGATGAACAAACCGACAAAGCCAAAGGCCGTCAAGCCACCCAATACACCAATAAATATAATGATAAAAGGAATTTTGGTTGCCCCACTGATCACCATAGGACGAATCAAATTATCTACCCAGCTAATCACTAAGGTGCCCCAAATTGCCAGGCCGATACCTTCTGCTGTATGGCCTTGACTCAACAACCAGATCGATACTGCACCCCAAGCAAACGGTGTACCAAAAGGAATTAATGCAATCATAAAAGTAGCAATGGTCAATAAGATTGGACTTGGAGCACCTGAAAAATAATAGCCAACACCCGCAAGTAACGCCTGCGCTAGTGCTGTCAGCCCAATACCATAAACAACGGCACGCGTAGTGCTACCAACTGAATCAATGTAACCGTCAATACGATTGCCGATGATGTTACGCAGTGCCTGACGAATCTGACGTATCAAACTAATGCCATCACGATAAAAGAAAAACAACGTCATCAACGCCATACCAAGCTTAGCTAGCGTGCTAAACGCCACATCAAGCGCTACTTTACCGTAGTACAAATGCGACTGTATCCACAAGCGAAACGCTTCAAGCGCACCTTCAGGGTTTCTATTTATTTGCCACAATATATCTTTGATTTGCTGACCGATGATAGGTAGGTCTTTTAGAGAGTCTGGCACATCAAGATAACCAGCTTTGACACGGTAAATCAAATTACTAATAAGGCTAAGCGCCTCTTGTTGCAAAATAAATAGCCCGATAATCAGTGGCACGCCCATCATTAAAGAGATGCTGACTGTCATGATTGCGGCACTAAGATCTGGGCTAAAGCGCACTCTCTCGTGAAAAAAGTTATAAACTGGAAAGGTTACATAGTCTAAGATCGCAGCCCACAATGCAGGCACAATAAAAAACTGTACTACTTGAAAGCACAGAATGAGCAATATTGCGAGCAA
>JARIEH010000241.1 GCA_029256865.1 Psychrobacter sp. | reverse complement strand
TTTGCTTCGCTTGATTGAGCAGTTGGGTCATGGCTACGCGTGCTTCTTCGATGGTACAGCCATGGATATCTACTGCGTCATACCAACGTAATTGACCTTTCTTCAGCTGATCGAAAATCTTATTTTGCAGGGTAGGGTGTTTGTAGGATAAGTAAGCATCACCAGCCACAGGGTTAAGTAGGGCTTGCATGTCCGATAAGCCTGCCCCTAAGTCTGCATCATCACTGCCTTGGGCGGCGGCACGTTTTGACAGGGTTGCTGCATCAAGTTTATTCGCTTTTGTACCACCAGCAGGTGAGCGCACGTTTTTGTCTTCTAATGGGTTGACGCCATGCATGGCTTGCATAAACAAGACCTTGTCATCGTCGACATGTTCGCTGCCCAGCTGTTTGACTGTTTTCTTAACCTGTTTTTGGGTCAATAGTGAGACAGGTTCGGTTGGCTTTTGGTCTTCGCCATCAGGGGAGGTGGTATCGCGACCTTTGCTCAGTTGGCCTTTAAGCTCTTTGAGTTGGTCTTGCATTTCTTTTGAAAATAGAGAGTTTGACATAAAAGTTAACGTATCATTGGTTAATGGTTGAGTAGGTAGATTAATCAGTTATACAGTTGCTCATCATGCGATGGGTTTGCAAGTATTGTCACACTTTACGCCTGTGTGGCGACGCTCGCAAGTAAGGATTGTAACGCTTGTCCAGGATGATCGGTCTTCATAAACTGTTCGCCGATCAAAAAATGCTGAATACTGTGATCCAACATCAAACGAATATCATTGCTGTTATGAATCCCACTTTCGGTGACTATCAGGGGTTTTTGCGCTGTGCTACTAACATCGTCATCTAAGGCTTCGATCAAAATATTTTTCAGATCGAGTGTGGTTTGCAGGTCGACGTCAAAGGTATTTAAATCACGATTGTTAATACCGTAGATATTATGCTCTGAGCGTGGCAGTTGTAGTGCACGCTCAAGCTCAGCCTGTGTATGGACTTCAATCAAAACATCCATGCCTAGTTCGATACTCAGTGCGTGTAGCTCTTGGGCTTGTGCATCGTTGAGACAGGCCATGATTAATAGTATGCAGTCTGCACCCATCAAATAGGATTGATAGATTTGATACACATCAATCATAAAGTCTTTACGTAGGATGGGTAGGCTAGAGGTATTAGATGCTGCGATAAGATAGCTGTCATCGCCTTGGAAGTAATCACGATCAGTCAATACCGACAGACAGCTAGCACCCGCTTGTTCGTATTGTTGGGCAAATAATGCAGGCGCGAAGTTGTGATTGATAATGCCTTTAGAAGGTGAGGCTTTTTTGATCTCAGCAATGATACCTATGTCACTTTCTTTGGTGCTGGCTGCTCGCAGAGCCGCTGCAAAGCCGCGACGCGGTTTTTTGTCAGCCGCTACTTGCGCTTGCAGATCGGCAAGTGCAAGCACTGCAAGAGCCGCTTTTACTTCTTGTTGCTTGGTGTCGACAATGCGTTGTAACACTGAAGGTATGTCTGTATTGGTTGTGGTCATGCTCATATCCGAATAGGGTTAAATGTAAATGGGTAGCAATGGCTAGGCTTGTGTCTTCATTTTTGTATCAAACAGATTAAGCGTTGGCCGCCAGCTGTTGGGTATATTTGGCTAGGGACTCAAGTTTGATTAACGCATCGCCATTTTGAATGATTTTTTGTGCTCGGCTGACACCATTGGGATAGTTGCTGGCAAGTCCTGCCGTATAAATGGCTGCTCCAGCATTTAGAGCAATCATATCACGTGCTTTAAGTACCGCACGATCATAAGTATCTGCACCTGATAAAGCGGCGCGTATCAGTTCGAGACTTTGTTCTGGTGAGTCTACATCAAGGCCAATGAGCGTTTGTGACTCGATACCAGCATCCTCTGGCATCATCTCATAGACAGATATCTCACCGTCTTTTAATTCAGCGACAGTCGTTGAAGTGGCTAGGCTTATCTCGTCTAAGCCGTCTTTTGCGCCGACCACCATCACGTGGCGTGCGCCTAAG
>JARIEH010000293.1 GCA_029256865.1 Psychrobacter sp. | reverse complement strand
GCATCACTAGACGCTTCGCGAGCCTCTTGCCATGTTAAACGTGAATCGCCCTTTACCTCTTCCCAAGAACGTTGTAAGTCTGTTTCGTGATCTTCAAAACGCGCAGCCGCTGGATAGCGCGCACGATTAGCATAGCCTACCGCATAGGCTGGATGTAGGTCGCGGTCGAAATCATGACCTTGTTTGAAATAGCTGGTATTGGCATGTTCAGCACGCCAGTAAGCTTCCTCACGGGTTGGGTCAATAGCTTCTGCAGCTGCATGACCTGCGCCGCCACCGACGATAGCACCGATAGCACCACCGATTAAGGTACCCAATGGTCCTGCCATTGTGCCAATAGCTGCGCCTGCCGCTGCACCGCCGATACCACCAATACCTGTGCCTACTGGATGCGATCCTGGCTCACCGGTAATGACATCAGCGTTCAAATCCTTTTTTGTCTCCTTAGACATATTTTTTACTTCTCTACGATCAATGGCCTCATGATCCTCTATGATATTGTCATTTTCATGGTGAATAACCGTATTATTGACAGTATGGTCACTACCAGTTAATCGGCGCTCATTGTCATCGATGATACGCTCTTTATCGCCAACTTCGAGATAGTCATCAGTACTGACACGGTTATTATTATCGATTACGCGATCGTTTGTAAGATCATTATCATGCTTATTCATAATATTATCCTTGAATTGGTTATTATATATTTATAGATTATGGATTTGAAGCGCATCAAATGATGCTAATGAATCACATTCAAAGTATAGAAAAGCATTGGTAGTCATCGATAGAACGTTTATGTAAAAGATGTCAATACCGCGATGTTGTTACGTTACAGCATGTATAATTATCACCTATATACATAACCGAGTACTGAGTATGGTAATTAAGAAGCTCACTATGAGGTACTTATGTCATCAGGTATTTATGGGCGATTAACACTAAATACTATTTAGTATTCCAGTATTTTGTAAAAACTACTTGAATCCTGATCTAAAGCATAGTTAGCATCTTAATACCTATTGGCTTAAATATTCATTAGTGCTCGGCTAATAGTACTTTGCCATTTATCCAGATGCTCAGCCCGCCTCTCAGCTGACATGGTCGGTTCGAAGATACGATCTACTTGCCATGATGCTTGCATCGTATTTTCATCGTACAAGCCGCTTTTTATACCAGCGAGAAGTGCGGCACCCTTAGCGGTGATTTCAGTATCCTGCGGACGCAATACTGGTACACCAAGCAAGTCCGCTTGAAACTGCATGAGTAGGTCATTATTGGCAGCGCCACCATCGACTCGCAGCTCGGTGAGTGGATGCGGACTGTCTTTTTGCATGGCGACAAGAACGTCATAGGTCTGAAAGGCAATCGCCTCAAGAGCCGCACGAGCAATATGCGCTTTGGTCGTGCCGCGACTCATACCGCTGATGCTGGCATGAATGTCAGAGCGCCAGTAGGGAGCGCCTAAACCAGTAAATGCAGGAAGCAGAACCACATCCTCACTACTGTCTACTTGCCGTGCTAGACCTTCGATATCACGGCTTTGTTTGATCATGCCCAGATTATCACGTAGCCACTGTACGATAGCACCTGCCATAAATACACTACCTTCGAGGGCATAAGCTACTTCGCGCCCAAACAAAGTCCGAGGGGCTTGTATAATGCGCTTACCAGATTGCACAATATCACTAATAGACAGCTCATCCACACGGCTCATTGGCGGCCTACGCTGCCAAGCGATGGTGGTGAGTAGTTGATGCTCACTAAGCTTGGGCGTTTGACCAATGTTCATCAGCATAAAACATCCTGTGCCATAGGTGTTTTTGGCCATACCAGGATCGAGGCAACCTTGACCAAAGAGTGCTGCTTGTTGATCGCCTAGTACCGCATGGATAGGGATTTGCTTGGCAAACAGTCCCTTTTTGGTTTTGCCAAACTCGCCATCTGACGGTAGAACTTTAGGTAATATCGCCAGCGGAATATCAAAGCGTGCACACAGCTCCTCTGACCATGCCAGCTTATGAATATCATATAATAGAGTGCGCGAGGCATTGGTCACATCGATAACATGTTCACCGCCAGTGAGCTGATAAATCAACCAACTATCAATAGTGCCTACTGCTATTTGCCCACCCTGGCTACTATTGGCGCGCGCCTTAATCTTAGGATAATGCTCAAGCAGCCAAGCAATCTTACTAGCACTAAAGTAAGGATCCAGTCGTAAGCCCGTAATCTGCTGTATCTTTTGTGATATACCTTCCCTTGGCATGTCTACCTTTGAACCATTGCCAGTCGTATCATTGGCCAAATCCTGACAGTAGCTTGCTGTGCGTCGGTCTTGCCAAATAATAGCAGGTGCTAGCGGTGCACCAGTTTGCTTATCCCACATGACGATAGATTCGCGCTGATTAGTAATGGCAATACTGGTGATGTCCGTAGCGAGTAATCCTGCTTGGTTAATAACATCGTGAGCACAGCTTATTTGGGTTTGCCAAATTTGGCGTGCATCTTGTTCTACATAACCAGCTTTTGGTGTTTTCAGCGTGGTCGGTTGCTGAGCGATTTCAATAGGCCGTGCCTTATCATCGTACAAAATCGCCCGACTCGATGTCGTTCCTTGATCCAATGCCAATATATATCCTGCCATTACCCACCTCTCAATATGCTATATCACTTGTTTTATCTAACGTGTTTTCGACTTATTTTTGATAACAGACGATGCTAATACCATGCTTTACAACAAAGCATACACTATCATTTTATGATAGTTGTCATCTTGTATGGCACGTGTTTCTTTATAACTCTTTATAATAACTCTTTATATCTCACTTTCTAGACACCTAAATCTCTATCACCACCTTATGATAAAAGCCATGTATCTATTGGCTTATCCTCATCCCTGCTCATAAACCATGCTATGCTTTAGATTAACAAACAGCGTTTTAGCTTGAAAGAAATTAATATTTATCGAATAACAAGCCAATAATGAGCATTGACCAGTCATGATTGCAGCACTACAGTGTACGCTTTATTGCTATAAGCGAATAATATAGAGAACTGTTGTTAATTATTGGTTATTTGATTATTGCTTTTTAATTCACTAACTTCTACTGTTTAACAATATCTCAATGGTTTTCAATGCTAAAACCTCAACAGTATTAACCCCTAAAACACTGTATATTTAAATCCCTTACGCGATAATATTTTGCTTTCTGATTAACGGTATAAGTCTCTTATGAAATTTGCTATCTCGTCTCTGCCTAGTGCTATTGCGACTCTCATGCTATTAGGAGCCTCAAATCAAACGGTCGCAAGTACTCATATTAACACTGAC
>JARIEH010000326.1 GCA_029256865.1 Psychrobacter sp. | reverse complement strand
TACACATCGTGAGCAAGTTTTTCCTCTTCATACATCAGGCGCAATCCTTCTGCGACGTCTTTTGATAGTGTTGGTTGCATAATGGTGCTCCTTAAATGACTCCTTAACAGTTACTTATTAAATAACTCGTCATATCAAGTTAGCAGCTAAGCTCTCATAATGTCAATTAAGCAGGATAGCGCTAAAGAATTTGCGAAAATGCAAATTCTCTTGCGCTCGGACAAAGCAGTGCTTTGTTGTCTCCTCGCTCAGGGCTAGCGGTGAGCTTATGCTTTTTTCACTATTGGTCGTGGTTGGGGTTTGTACATTGATTAATAGTAAAGCCCTTTGTAGGCTGGGCTTTTAGCCCAGCTTTTCAAATATGAAAGATGCAAAATTACCCAACCTCAACGCTCGTCACATTCTGAAAACCTCTCGGCAGCTTGCCACCGCGTCTGCCACGTTTGCCAGTATAGTTCGCCAAGTCCATTGGTTTTAAGGTCACATGACGCTTACCCGCAGTAATCACTAGGCTGTCTTGCTGACGTAACGGTGTAATGGCGAGCACTTCTTCATCAGCTTTTAGGGTAATCATCTTATTACCCTTACCACGTGACTGCTCAGGCAAATCGCTCAACTTAAATATCAGCAAGTATCCAGCATTGGTCACTACAGCGAGATGGTCGGGTGTCAGGTTATTGGCTTCTGCATCATTACCATTGTTGTTTTCTGATGTAACTTCAGTAGCTGCTGGTGCGTCGATACGTGTGACAGGCAACAGCCGACTATCAGCCGCAAAGTTAATGATATTTTTACCCGCTTTTTGAGTGCTATCGAGATTGCCAAGCGTATTGATAAAACCATAACCTGCCGAGCTGGCGAGGATGATGCGTTGATTGTTATTACCCGTTAATAACTGCTCAAAGCTGGCACCCGCTGGTGGCTTTAAGACACTGGTCAGTGGATCACCTTGACCACGGGCAGAGGCCAGATTGTGTGCCTCGATACTATAGCTGCGTCCGGTACTGTCGAGCACGTAGATTTTTTCATTGGATTTACCACGGACGTGCGCTTGATAGGCATCGCCTGAGCGATAGCTCATGCCAGTAGCGTCGACGTCATGGCCTTTGGCGGCACGAATCCAACCTGCTTTTGATAAGACAGCGGTAATAGGCTCGCTTGGTACCAGATCCGATTCTTTTAGTGCTTGTGCTTCTTCGCGTTCTGCCAGTGGTGAGACCCGCTCATTACCGTGCTCTTTCATATCAGCAGTGAGCTCATCAATCATCAGATTGGTGAGGCTGTCTGGATTGTCCAAATACTCTTGAATGATGGCGCGCTCAGCAGCCAATTCGTCTTGTTCACGGCGTAGCTCAATCTCTTCTAGCTTGGCTAACTGACGCAGACGGATATCCAAGATAGCATTGGCTTGAATGTCAGTTAGATCATAGCCCTGCATCAATGACAGTTTTGGATCGTCCTCTTCACGAATGATGCGAATGACTTCATCAATATTCAGATAAGCAATCAGTAAGCCTGCGAGGATGTGTAAGCGCTTATCGATTTTATCGAGACGATATTGCAAACGGCGCGTAACGACTGAACGGCGACAGATGAGCCATTCTTCTAATATCTCTTTTAAGTTTTTGACCTGTGGCTTACCGTTGAGGCCAATCATATTCATATTGACACGGTAGTTGCTTTCTAAGTCGGTACTGGCAAACAGATGGCTCATGACGCGATCGACATCGACACGGCTTGAGCGCAGCTCCAAGACAATACGGCAGGCATTTTCATGGTCAGATTCATCATGAATATCGACGATCCAAGGCAGTT
>JARIEH010000240.1 GCA_029256865.1 Psychrobacter sp. | reverse complement strand
ACTGATTATATCTTAATTGTAACTTTAACCATCAGTAACTGATACCAATCCCCATCAGATAACTACTGACAACCCTTTATAGATTAAGGAAATTCGTGATGAAACTACAATCCCTAGTTTTAGCCGCCGCTACTGCACTTACCATGACCACTGCTTTCGCTGTACCTGCTGGTACTTGGACAGTGGCTGCTGGTGCGCACTATGTTGACCCTAAGAGTGACAATGGTACGTTATTGAATGGCGCATTAGCTGTTGACGTTGATAGTGATGTACGCCCAACCATCAGTGGTGAGTATTTCATCGCTAATAACGTTGGTATCGAGCTACTAGCAGCCATTCCATTTCATCATGACATTACCCTAACTGCTGCTGATGGTAGTACCATTGATGCTAAAACTCAGCATTTACCACCAACTCTTTCTCTACAATATCACTTCGATGGCTATAATATGCCAATGAATGTGAAGCCGTTCGTTGGTGTTGGTGTCAACTACACCACTTTCTTTAAAGAAAGAATTTATGATGCCAAAGGTAGTGATTTAGATTTAGACGATAGCTTTGGTGTTGCTGGCCATATCGGTGTAGACATTCCATTCAATCCGACAGACTCTTTCCGTATTGATGCCCGTTATATTGACATCAAAACAGATGCCAGCCTAAATGGTACAGATATCGGTGAAGTAAATATCAGCCCTTGGGTTTATGGTGTAGCGTTTGTAAAACAGTTCTAATATAGCCCATTGCTATATGCTATACACTGAACGCCATAAATAAAAGAAGCCAGCTTATAGCTGGCTTCTTTGTGTCTGTGAATACACTTTATTCTCTATTAAATAAAAGAGATAAAAAGACCATCCGTGGACAGTCTTTTCTAAAATCACACTACTTTTACTTAAGCATTGTGTTTTTGCTTAACTATCAGAGCTATAGCAAAATACGACGTGGATCAGCCAGTAAACTTGCGATATAACGCGTAAATACCGCTGCATCGGCACCATTAATGACACGGTGGTCATAAGATAGTGACAAGGGTAGCATCAAGCGCGGCTCAAAGGTTTGCTTATCAGTATTCCAGCGTGGTTGCATCGTAGCTTCAGAAGCGCCTAATATAGCTACTTGCGGCCAATTCACCAGTGGCGTAAACGAAGTTCCACCTAAAATCCCTTGACTTGAAATAGTAAAGCTGGCCCCTTGCAAGTCTTTGGTACCAAGCTTTTTATCACGCGCTTTAACAGCCAGCTCACCGATTTCAATGGCAATCTGCTTGATGCCTTTATCTTGAGCGTTCTTAATTACTGGTACGATCAGGCCATCATCGGTTGCCACGGCAATACCCATATTGACCGTCTTGCGCAAGATAACTTGCGTATTATCATCGCTGAGATGGCTGTTGAAACGGGGATGCTGCGTCAATGCATAGGCCGTTGCTTTGACGATGAATGCCAAGATAGTCAGACCGATACCTTCTGCTTTCATGCCGCCTTTTAGCTCACCACGAAGCTTTTCAGTCTCCGTAATATCTGACAAGTCAAACTGCGTGACTTGTGGCAGATACGTATTATAGTTGAGCTGCGGTATGGAGACTTTCTGTAGGCGACTCAGATCTTGAATCTCAGTCTCACCCCAGATCTCAGCATTACTCATGTCAGGTAAGCTTGGCAAACCTGAACCTGCGACATTGGCACTAGCAGCTGCTGTCTTTTGAGTACTGAGTTTGTCCTTAACATGAGCAAACAAGTCTTCTTTTAGAATACGATCATTTAATGCCGAGCCATTGACTTGAGTAATGTCTATGCCTAACTGACGAGCAAGCTTACGCACTGCTGGTCCTGCATAGACCTCAGTCAGTTTTTCATTGACTTGCGCTTCGGTAAGCTTGCGCTCTTGGGGCTGGCTTTGTGTTTTTGTAGTAGCAGATTGAGAGTCTGTCTGCTTAGGCTCGCCAGCATCTGATGCTTGCAATTGTTTCTTAGAGTCATTTGAGCTGTCTTTTTCCTGCGACTCAGTAGACTTTGCTTCATTGGCATTGGCATCAGCTTCAGCGCCACCAGTACCAACAATCACGATAAAATCCTGACCATTGGTGACCATATCACCCGCTTGTACCAAGATTTTTTCAACCTTACCAGCTTCTGGGGCGGGCACTTCAACAGAAGCTTTATCAGACTCGATTAGTAGGATTGATTGATCCGCGCTGACAGTATCGCCGACACTGACCATAATCTCAGATACTTGCGCTTCATCGACACCTAGGTCTGGTAGCGCATGAGTCGTTGCCTGCCCTGCTCCTGCAGTAGCAGCAGGTTTAGGCTGCTGTGGCTCAGAGGTTGTCTCGTTAGCTTTATGACCTTCTGATTTTGTCTCTGGTTGCGCTTCTGGCTGCGACTTAGCTACAGGTGCTTGATCTGCTTCAGAAGAACTGGCATCACTGTCTAGCTCAATCAGCACCATACCTTCACTGACTTGATCACCGACCTCTACATTTATCTTGGTCACCTTACCAGCAGCAGAGCTAGGCACTTCGACTGAAGCTTTATCTGACTCTATTAAAATAATGTTGTCGTCTTTTTCGATGACATCACCAACCTGCACCATAATCTCACTGACTTCGGCACTGTCTACACCCAAATCGGGGGCTTTAATTTCCATTCTATCTCTCCTTATCTTATGATTGCCTTGTCTTGTCGATATTATTCTTTGACGTCATCATCATTGAGTAACTGAGCATCGGCTGGATCTTCAGCACGACCTTCACTACTGATTTCGTCATCATCTTCATCGACAAACTCAGGCACAGGACTTGGGTTGATATTATCAGGTGCTGGAGCGGGAGCATCTGGGAAATGATCATAATGAGGCTGCTGCTGCCATGCTGGCGCTTGATCCGCATCAATACCGAAGCTTGATATCGCATCTTTCACTAAGCGCATCTCTACTTCACCTTCATCTGCTAAGCGTTTCAGCGTTGCCACCACGATGTGAGCGGCATCTACGTGAAAGAAGCTACGTAATTGCTCACGTGAGTCTGAGCGCCCATAACCATCGGTACCAAGCGTGGTATAAGGACGGTTATCAGGTAGCCAACCACGGATTTGCTCTGAGTAGTTACGCATATAATCAGTCGCTGCCACTACGATACCTTTGTGTGGAGCAAGCTGTTCGGTCACCCACGGCACTTTTTCTTCTTCCATAGGATGCAGGCGATTGTAGTCATCACAAGCCATACCATCACGGGTCAACTCATTGAAGCTGGTCACACTCCAGACGTTGGAGTTGATATTAAACTCGTCTTTTAGGATCTGCGCTGCCTTTTGCACTTCACGTAAGATAACACCAGAGCCCAACAGCTGAACTTGGCTAGAGTTATTATCTTCAAGTAAATACATGCCACGCTTGATCCCTTCTTCCACACCTTCTGGCATCGGTGGCTGATCGTAGTTTTCATTCATCAAGGTGAGATAATAATAGACGCGCTCACCTTCGCCATACATGCGGCGTAGGCCATCATGCATCACCACGGCCAACTCGTAACCAAAGCAAGGATCATAAGTCACACAGTTGGGCACGACACCAAATAAAATCTGTGAATGACCATCTTGATGCTGTAAGCCTTCGCCGTTTAGTGTGGTACGACCCGCCGTTGCACCGAGCAAGAAGCCCTGAGCCTGACAGTCACCTGCTGCCCATGCCAAGTCGCCAACGCGTTGGAACCCAAACATAGAGTAGTAAATATAAAGAGGAATCATCGGTAGCGCATTGACAGAGTAGCTAGTCGCTAGTGCAATCCAAGTGCTCATGGCACCCGCTTCGTTGATACCTTCTTCTAACATATGCCCGTCGATGGCTTCTTTATAACCCATCAAGGCTTCACTGTCTTCAGGGGTATATTTTTGCCCAGAAGCCGAGTAAATCCCCAATTGACGGAACATACCTTCTAAACCAAAGGTACGTGCTTCATCAGGAACGATCGGTACCACACGGTCTTGGATGTCTTTGTTTTTTAGCATGGCCGATAGGAGGCGTACAAATACCATGGTAGTCGATTGCTCTTTACCATTACTGCCTTGTAGTATCCGATCAAAAATAGAAATATCAGGAATCGTAAGCGGGATATGACCACTACGGCGATTAGGCAGATGACCCCCTAACGCTTCACGGCGACCTTTTAGGTACTTCATTTCCGCTGAGTCTTCTTCTGGACGGTAGAAGGGTAGCGTCTCTAGCTGCTCATCCGTAAATGGCAATTCAAAACGGTCACGGAAGTACATCAACGACTCATGATCGAGCTTTTTGATTTGGTGCGATTTATTGACCGCTTGCGCTTGGGTAGATAATCCATAACCTTTCACTGTTTTGACCAAAACAACGGTCGGTTGACCTTTGGTTTTCATGGCCTCACTAAAGGCGGCATAGACCTTCATTGGGTCGTGACCACCACGGTTTAGACGGGAGATGTCATAATCAGACAGCTCATCGGCCATCTCTTTTAGCTCAGGGTATTTGTTAAAGAAGTGCTCACGGGTAAAATCAGGCGTACGTGCCTCATATAGCTGATACTCACCATCGACCGCCTCTTCCATACGGTACTGCAGCACGCCAGTATGATCTTTATCCAGTAGCGTATCCCACTTACCACCCCAGACCACTTTGATCACCCGCCAGCCTGCGCCGCGAAATATCGACTCTAACTCTTGGATGATCTTACCATTGCCCCTTACTGGACCATCAAGACGCTGTAAATTACAGTTGACCACCCAAATCAGGTTGTCCAACTTCTCACGACCAGCGAGAGAAATAGCCCCGAGGCTTTCTGGCTCGTCGGTCTCACCATCTCCTAAGAATGTCCAAATCTTGCGATCTTCTCGTTCGAGTAAACCGCGGTTTTCCATATAGCGATGTACGTGTGCATGATAGATCGACATGATGGGACCCAGACCCATCGAAACAGTCGGGAACTGCCAATAATCAGGCATCAAGTACGGATGCGGATAGCTTGATAGACCCTTACCCCCTACTTCACGGCGAAAGTTCTCTAGCTGCTCTTCCGTCAAGCGCCCTTCTAGATAAGAGCGGGCATAAATACCTGGAGCTGAGTGACCTTGATAATAAATCATGTCACCACCGAAGTGATCGTTTGCCGCACGGAAAAAGTGGTTGAACCCCGTCTCATAAAGGGTCGCACTGGAGGCAAATGTCGCTAAGTGACCACCCAGATCATCGTCGTTTTGGTTGGCACGCATGACCATGGCCAACGCATTGTAGCGAATCAAAGCGCGAATCTTACGCTCGATGGCCAGATCGCCTGGGTACATCGGCTCATCTTCGACCGCGATGGTATTGATATAAGCGGTATCTAGACGGTTAAATGGCAAGTCTTCTTGTACCGCCATGTTATAGAGTGCTTTTAATAAAAACTGCGCACGATCCTTGTCGGCATGCTTGATGACAGACTCAAAAGCGTCTAGCCATTCCTGCGTTTCGGTGCTATCAGCATCCTTATAATAATTCATTTTTTTATCCTTTTATGTCGATCAGTCCCACCAATTGGCAGGGTGTTATTAAACAATTTGAAGAGATAACGGTTTACTTTTTTGGTGTGTTATTCACGCTCAAGCATTCCATTGTCTGACGTGTTTCGATGGCAGTCTACTGTAGATGTGATATCTATCATATTGATTGCCGACGTTCATTATTAATTAAATGAGCACAGAGTTAGTAATTTATGACGCTTAACCTGACCCTGCAGTCACGTTTGCATACTTGACCATTATGTAATGATGTCTATTCATTATAGACGCTTATAACGCAAATGTTTATGGCTATAAAGAAATGACCACATAACAAGTATTTTTTAAATAAATAATGATTAGTATTAAAATAAATATTTATAAACCTAGCAGATAGAAGCCAGAATTAACTATCCGCATAACAAAAAGTGACAAAAATTGTTACCAGTCTGGGTTGTAGCAACAATGATGGGTAAAATTTTACTATGACTCCTGTGTCAAAAGACTGTTAATGCCATAACTTATCTTCTTAGTCTGAATAGTATTTTTACCAGTCAGAAACCTCTATACCCTATATATACTATGCTCTACTGACACTATTTATAGATGGTCATATAAAAAACCTTTATTTCTACTCTAGTATTGGCACAGATATTGCTTATATTCAGTAATAAACATATAAACCTTATATCGGTTGATTTGATCTTTTATCATATATTAGTAGATTTTAAAGGAACATTGCGTTAACAGTATCCTTCAAAAGGCAAACACATGGTTATTAATATAGTAACTTATCCTACAAAT
>JARIEH010000221.1 GCA_029256865.1 Psychrobacter sp. | reverse complement strand
CTGTCGGTCACTAGGTAGACATGCTGTAGTGGGATACGCTTGGCAATAAAACGTGCATTTTCGCAGGTATTCATACTGGCATTTTCACTTATCGAGCCTTCAATACCATGCTCGATAAGCCATTGATCCATCCAAGGCGCTTCAGCGCCACTTAGTACCATAGGTAATGGTAGATCATGATAGGCTGTTGCAGCAGTGCGCACACGGCTTAAGCTATATCCATTAAGAATGATTTGATTGTTATTATCATTGGTCAGACCACCCCCTAAAACCACGTAAGCAGTTGGTGGTGAGGTTATCACCATAGGGTGCGTAGTAGGTAAGGGTAGGTGTTGAAAAATGTAAACCACCGCACGAGAAAACAGCGGTGTAAACAGACTAATGAGGACTAGAATGATCATTGTCGAGCCAAGCAAAAAAGTGGTATTAATAATACGAAATAACTTTATCATGCGCTCAGCTGAACGTAGATAATGACGCCACAGCCGCCTTGACCACGGGCGTTTAGACCGCATGCTCGTGTCCAATCGTGCCGTCAGCGTTTATCCAAACTGGCTCACGAGATAAGGTAATGGCAAACTTGTCATAAACGCAGCTTGCGATATGGTTTTGGGCTGTTGCCACATCTGCTTGGGTAGCTTGATGGGGAGTATGGTTGGTAAGCACGAGCGCTTGCTGCTTATGAGTGACTATTGGCTCAATGCCGCTACCTTTTAACCCAGCTTGCTCTATCAACCAACCGGCCGCCACTTTGACCGTTGATTCAGCCATAGGGTAGCCGACAATATTGGGGTAAGTGTTCTGTAATGACGCAAACTGGTTTTGAGAGATGATAGGGTTTTGAAAAAAGCTGCCACAGTTCGGTAAATGCTTCGGATCTGGGAGCTTTTGTTTGCGAATATCAATGATGGCATGCATCACATCAGTTGGGTCAGGCTGGGTGCGACCTTGCTGCTCAGCATAGGTTTGAGCCACTGTTTGTACGTCACCATAATTGGCTAAAACCCGTGTTGGATCAGTATGCAATCTAAATCCAACACGGCTGATTAGCCAAGTATTGGGTGTGCGTTTAAAGAGACTGTCTCGGTAACCAAACTTACAATCTATAGCGGTCAGCTGATGCCAAGTTTTAGTGGGAAGATGATAAGCACGAACATATTGTAAATAGTCCTCGAGCTGAACACCATATGCACCAATATTTTGTACAGGCGCGGCACCTGTTAGCCCTGGGATGAGGGCTAAGTTCTCAAGTCCATACCAGCCTTGGCTAACCGTATGGATAACCAGATCATGCCAGTTTTCACCTGCCATGACTTCGACCTCTATATAATCTTGAGTCTGATCGGTGATGGTGATGCCACGCATTTGTGGTCGTAAAACAATGGCGTGTAGTTGTGCGGGCAGCAAGACGTTACTGCCACCAGATAATACAAATAACGGCTGACTGCCATCAACACTTGCCATAAAAGTATCAAGCTGTGCTTCTGCCGTTAGCGTCACGACAGTATCGGCGACACAGGTGAGCGCCATCGTATTGGCATGAGAAAGGTCAAACGACGAATCATACTGGTTACTGATAGTGGGGCATAAATCTGTAGTCATAAAGGAGGTCTGTTTGGCAAATAAATGAGCGCGGTTAAAGCTATAACGGGAGTCTCTATAGACTCTAACACGCTCATTATTATAAGGCATACACGAGATAAAATCAGATAAAACGTTTGGGCATTTGTCGCTTGTTTTAACAAAGTTATAAGTGATACGAGTGTCTATAAAGTGCAACTACATAGCATTCCAGCTTTCGATCCAAGCTTGTACGCTGGATTCAATACGCTCAATCACTTCTTCAAAATCATCTGCATCACCTTGGTAGGGGTCAGGAACATCATCGCCACCATAATTGGGGTCTTCTTCGCTAAACAATGCCAGTCTAGCAAGCTTATTATCTGTCGCCGTAATGCTGTCTTTGATCGCCTGCAGGTCTGCTAAGTTTTGTGCATCCATGGCCAAAATCAGATCAAAGTGATGAAAATCCTCTGCACTGACTTGACGTGCAACCAGCTTACTGAGATTATAGCCCTGACTTTTGGCATGGCGCTGTGAGCGTGGGTCAGGCGCTTTACCGATATGCCAATCGCTCGTACCTGCAGAGTCTATCTTTATCGAAAGCCCTGCAATGGCAGCTTGTTGGCGAAAGATCTCTTCCGCGGTCGGTGATCTACAAATATTGCCCAAACAAACCAACAGTATCGATGATGGTGTAGAAGCTTTAAGCAGCATAATATGACCTTTTATGAC
>JARIEH010000275.1 GCA_029256865.1 Psychrobacter sp. | reverse complement strand
TATAATCAAGAGACTTTTTGATTGCATCTTGATGCGAGCCACTAAAGGCGGTAAATACCAGCTCACCGACATATGGATGACGTGGATGTAATGGTAAGTTATTACACTCGCTAACCACCTGTACAATTTCGCTCATGTTGCTAAAATCAAGCTCAGGATCGATACCTTGGCTGAACATATTCATCGCCATGACCATAATATCCATATTACCAGTGCGCTCTCCATTACCAAGTAAGGTACCTTCGATGCGATCTGCGCCAGCAAGCATACCAAGCTCAGCAGCAGCCACGGCACAGCCACGGTCGTTATGAGTGTGTAGGCTAACAATCACATGTTCACGTTTGGCAAGATGACGGCAAAAATACTCTACCTGATCGGCAAAGACATTAGGCATAGAGGCTTCAACAGTGGCTGGTAAATTAATGATAACTTCCTGCCCTTGCTGTGGCTGCCAGACTTCACAAACCGCATCACAAACTTCTACTGCATACTCAGTTTCTGTTTGACTAAAGCTCTCTGGTGAGTACTGGAATACCCATTCTGTCTCTGGGTACTTGGCGGCATACTGCTGCAATAGCCTGGCACCAGTGATCGCAATCTCTTTGATCTCAGCTTTATCTTTGCCATATACTTTTTCACGCTGTATCTTACAGGTGGAGTTATAAACGTGAACAATGGCACGTTTGGCTCCTTTTAACGACTCAAACGTACGCGCAATAAGATGCTCACGTGCTTGTACCAATACCTGCAAAGTCACATCTTCAGGGACATGGTTTTCTTCGATAAGCTTACGGGCAAAATCAAATTCAACTTGCGCCGCAGAAGGGAATCCAATTTCTATCTCTTTGAAGCCCACACCAACTAAGGTCTTAAAAAAGCGCATTTTTTGTTCAATGGTCATAGGATCGATAAGCGCCTGATTACCATCACGCAGATCCACACTTGCCCATACTGGTGCTTTTTCTAGCGTTTTGCTTGGCCAAGTGCGATCTGGCAACGACGGTGCAAAAGCAAATGGACGATATTTGCGATAATCGAAAGCGGCATGCTTGGGGGTAATTTTTGCAGGGCGTGCGACCGCATTTTGTGTGGTATTGTCAGACATAATCATTCCTTTTCGATGATGTGATAAGCCAGGTTATATTTATGAAATGTACGTCATCTTATGAGATGATAATTTATATTATAATAATAGCAAAATTTGTACGCTAAAAAGCAGCTTTATTAATCAAATTAATGACCGATTTTAGTGATTAAAGCTATATTTGTATATATAATAGGTATAAATCACTAAAAATCAATATATTATATGACGAACAAAGATCCAACCAGCCAAACTGCTTATGCAATAGATGATATCGATAGGCGTCTTTTATCTCTATTACGAACGGATGCACGCATGAGTATCACCGAGTTGGCTGAACACGTTAATCTGTCAGCCACTCCCTGCGCCCGCCGTATTAAGCGGTTGGAAGATGCGGGTATTATCACGGGTTATCATACGCAAACAGATGCAGAAAAACTTGGCTACCCTTTGGCAGTGTTCATCGCGATCAGTATGGATCGGCATACTGCTGAGCGTTTTGAGCAGTTTGAGCGTAAGGTGCAAAGCTTCGATGAAGTCATTAGCTGTAGCATCGTGACAGGTCGCTCAGAAGACTATCTGATTAAGGTGCGAGTAAGAGATATGGCACACTATGAAGAGTTTTTATTGCATAGGCTCAATCGCATTGAGGGTGTGGCGCAAGTACATACCAGCTTTGAGCTGCGAGAAGTGTTTAGCCGTAGTATTGTTTAAAAGAGTAAAACTTCCTTACTGTTTCTCGCTGCCATGAACCTCCCTATTATAAACTTCGCAACCATGCCTATCGAAGCTGATGGTTTGGTTGCTGACGAAACCATATTATCAGACCAAGCCCAATCATTAGCCCGATAGCAGCGACCAAAAGCCCTGCATTAAAATTATCGTCCTGTCCTGCTAGTGCTACCGTCACTAGTGGTCCAATAAACTGCCCAAGCGCGTAAGCCAGTGTCGCAAGCCCCATCAATAAGTTTGAGTAAGCGGGATTGATGTTTTTGATGATAGTGAGAGTCATGGAAACCATACCGACAAAGGTTAATCCCAAGATAATGGCATTTGCATATAAGCCAAGCGCTCCCTCAAACCACAAAGGCAAAAACATACCAATTGCCTGTAATAAGGTCAAACCCATCAAGGTTTTTATCTCGCCTATGCGTTTGGCAAGTGCGCCCCAAAAAGGGTTGGATAGCATCGCAAAAATACCAACAAGTAACCAAATGAGCAGTCCTGCATAACTCTGTGTCGTCAACCTTTGTGCAGCCATCACTGGCAAAAATGTGGCTGAGGTAATATAACCAAAGCCTGCTAGCACATAACTTGCTGACAAGAGTAAAATGGCTTTGGCATGACCAACGATTGCGTCATAAAGCGCGCGTTTAAAATTGCTATAAACTTGCTGTATTGATATCTGTGCAGAGTTGTGCTTTGACCTATTTAGAGCGGCTTTACCAGATGCAACTGTCTCTAGAGTTATCGGCCGTAAACCATACAATAACCACAGTAACGGTAAACTACTGACGCCCGCAACCAGCCAAATCTTATCAAAATGATAGCCAAGTACTAATAACCACCAAGTCAATACTGCAGAAAGACTAATACCTACTCCAATCCCCGCATAATGCAACGCTGAAAGCACAGAGCGGCGCTCATTACTAAAGCTCTGAATCACCAGTGACGAGCTCAAAATCATCGCGACGCCGCTAGCGATACCTGATAGCAGACGAATGACATACCATAGATTTAATGACATCTCTGGTACGACGAGCAGCAGGGTAGTAATCACACTGGCAGTCGTCCAAAACATGAGCATTTGCCACGTCAAGCGCTGCGGCACAAACATAGCAATCAGTGCGCCAATAAAATAACCAATATAATTAATCGACGCCATCCAACCCGCGATGGCTGTCGATAATGAGAGTTGCGTCATAATATCGGGTAAAGTGGCGGTAAATAAAAAGCGCCCATAGCCCATCACCACTGCCAGACAGTAGAGCCCTATCCAAGCAATGGCTGATTCATTAGTAATAATAGGGAACATTCGGCTTTTGGGAGCAGTCATCATGACAGAGCCAATTTGTGGCCATCAGCACACAATCCTTTGTGTTAAAAACCTTTGTGTTAAAAATTCTACAAGCAATACTTAAAAGCCGCCATGCATTATTAAGCGCTACGATACGTTAAGAGCGGGAGGTGGCACAATGTCTGGCTGCCCTAATATCTGTACACGCTGATCACTAAACATATCCATATCAGGGGCTAAAGTGCGCATAAAACGATCAAAATATAACAACTGCTTGGTCAACAAAGCAAAATCGCGTGGGAAATGGATACCATGTCGCTTGCCCACATCAACGATCTCTAACATCATCTTATTAAGCTCGTCTGCTTGCTCTTTTGTATTGAAAGGCACACCACTGGTGAACGTCATATCTTCTGCCATGATAGACTTCATCATACGCTGTAAATCGATTGCTAGTGCGCTCTCATCTACCTGATGGCGTTCGTGCGTCATTTCCATATCTATCATGTTTTTTGCCATTGCTCGATAATTATTATCTTGCAAGGCCTGCATCATGCCCATGCACGCACGCCAGCTCTCAGCCTTTAGTTTACCTACGATACCAAAGTCTAAAAATCCAATGCGACCATCGGTCAATAGCATTAAATTACCAGCATGCAAATCAGCGTGGAAACTGTTACACATGATTAAACTGGCAAACCAAGTATTCAATGTGTCTGCCATTACTTGTGCAGGATCAGCACAATACTGGCGCATCGCTGACTCGTCGACCATAGAGACGCCATGCAACCGACTCATGGTCAGTACGCGTTTAGTGGTCAGCCCATCATACACTTGCGGTGCAACCACTCGGGTATTGCCCGATACCAGTAAGAACTGCTGAAAATCGCGTATGTTTTGCGCCTCAGCGATAAAGTCCGTTTCAGCCAGCATACGCAAACGAATTTCATCGATGATCGGTGCAATGCTGGCAAACTTCATCGAAGGCATCAGCAACTCTATCAGTTTGGTAACCCCATGCAACACACCCAAATCAGTCTGCATGATGGTTTCGACTTCAGGCTTTTGTACTTTTAATACCACTTCATCGCCATTATGCAAACGCGCAGCATGTACTTGAGCAATAGAGGCGGACGCCAAAGGCTTCTGTTCAATGTAAGCAAACTTGTCGTCTAGCGTTTGCCCATCAACCGCCAGCTCAGCCTTCAGTACCTGTTCTATATAATCATAAGATAGGGGCGTTGTTTGATCCAAACAACCTTGAAAAGCTTCTACATATTCACGTGGAAATAAAGACGGCGTACTGGCGACAAACTGCCCGATTTTGATATAAGTGGTGCCCAACTGCTCAAAAGTTTCTTTTAACAATCTGGCGTCAGGCTTTTCACCTTTTGCGACTCTTAGCGCTGACAAACCTGCAACACTGGCGGTTTGGCGCACACGGTTCACCACATTAAAGGTATGCTTTAATAAATGAGGACGATGAATTTTCATAAGGGACAACTATCATTAGTAAAAAGAATAGAGATAAACAAAAAAGCAGTCAAACGGCGCAGACAGGGCAATTCTTATCTTGCCGATAACCCATCAGCCGCTGCTGCATTCGACTACCATCCCACAAAAGCAGCTTGCCTGTCAGTGGATTTTTGGTGAGTCCCAAATATTGTAGCGCGGCATTGGCTTGCAAATTACCCATAATGCCAGTCGTACTGGCCAGCACCCCTGAGTTGGCACAAGTGCGCTCATCAGACTCAGGCCCATTATTAGCACTAGGATCACCGAATACACAGTGGTAGCAGCCAGCATGCAACTGCGGCTCAAACAAGGCCAGCTGCCCCTGCATTCCGATCGCTGACGCTGTCAAAAGCGGAATCTGGAAACGCACACTAATGCGATTAATGATGTCACGAGTAGCAAAGTTATCGGTACAATCTAATAAAAGATTGGGTTTACCTGTCGCCATATCAAGCAACTCATAAGCGTTGTCCACACTCAGCCGTGCAACCGTACCGCGCGCTGTGATTAATGGGTTGATTTTCTCTAACATCTGCGCTGCTGTTATCGCCTTGGACTTTCCAATATCTTCAGGTAAAAACAGTGTCTGCCGCTGTAGGTTACTCGCCTCAATCTCATCATCATCAATCAGATGAACCTGTCCAAGTCCTGCACGCACCAAGGTCTCAGAGGCAGGACAGCCAAGGCCGCCCGCCCCTATCATGACAACATGCGATGATTTGAGTCGTAGCTGAGCGTCAATATCCCAGCCTTCAAGCAACACTTGGCGAGCATAGCGTAATAGCTCAGCGTCTGTTAGTGCTTGATGATCAACGATGGCATCGACGTCTATTAACTGTGTCATATTTATCACCAGATTTATAAATTAAAGCCACCCAAGAGTCACTCTATCATTAGCGCCATAATCTTGAATAGTAACTATCGACTCAAAACCATGCGCCGCGAATAACTGCCGCACAGCTAAGCCTTGATCAAAGCCATGCTCAATTGCTAAAAGTCCGCCAGCATGCAAATACTGCGGAGCATATTCCACAATATGCT
>JARIEH010000238.1 GCA_029256865.1 Psychrobacter sp. | reverse complement strand
AAGAAGATTCTGAAGCTCAACAGCATCTTGCCCATACGAAAAAACTGGCCGACATAAAAGCTGAGGATTTTGATGCGGTCTTTTATCCAGGTGGTCACGGCCCATTGTGGGACTTGGCAGTGGACAAAAACTCTATCAATTTGATTGAAGCTTTTGTTAAGCAAGACAAGCCCGTCAGTTTTGTTTGTCATGCGCCAGCAGCGCTCAAAAATGTCAAAGTCGATGGTGAATACTTGGTAAAAGGTAAAACGGTTACTGGCTTTACTAATACTGAAGAAGAGACGGCAGGCCTAACCGATGTCGTACCTTTCTTAGTAGAAGATGCGTTGAAAGCCAATGGCGCTAACTATGAAAAGGGCGCAGATTGGGCGTCGTATGTCGTTGAAGACGGCCTGCTCATCACTGGTCAAAACCCAGCGTCATCAGAAGATACCGCTAAGCGTTTATTGAACAGACTGAGTCGTTAAGAAGTGAACTAATAGATAACCTGTACACTGACACCCGTCAGTAAAACCAATAGTAGTGATAAAAGAGGTAGTCCGAGTGCGTCTTGGGCTACCTTTTTTTATATAAGATAATCAAAGAAAAGAGGAGTAAGGGACACATCAAATAGAAAATACTCAGAAAAAATTACAGAAATATTTGGGAATAGTATATCCCTCTTAAATACCGTAGTAATCATCAAGAGTAAATAGCAAATTCTATTAGCGATTTTAAACAATTACTTTGTATAAACGAACATCAATTATCGTTATTATTAATTGATTACCTAATTCTCTATTATTAATAGGTAATTGGATTTTATTAAGTACTTTAATCAATTCATAAAGCAATAAAGGACTATATTATGATTCGCTTACATCATCTTAATCAATCACGCTCACTACGTATCTTATGGCTGTTAGAAGAGCTTGGCGAGCCTTATGAAGTTGTCAGTTATCAGCGTGATGCACAGACTAATCTTGGACCTAAAAAGTTACAAGAAATTCATCCATTAGGTAAATCACCCGTTATTGAAGTTGATGGCGAAGTATATGCAGAGTCAGGCGCTATCACTCAGCTATTGATTGAACGCTTTGCACCAGATCGTCTGCGCCCTGAATTAGGTAGTGAGGACTATGGTCGTTATTTAGAGTGGATTAATTTTTCTGAAAGCTCGCTCATGGTGCCGATATTGCTTGAACTGTTTGCCAAAAAAGCAGAGGTTGATGATAATAAGTTTTTAAGCGGTTATATCTCTGCAGAGAAAAACAACCTACTCGTCTATCTGGATCATGAGATAAAGAGTAAGTCTTATCTTGTCGGTAATAAGCTCTCCGGTGCCGACTTTATGTTGTCGTTTGACCTTATCATGCTAGACAAGCGCGATGATCTGAAAAGATACCCTCAGATCAAGCAGTATTTAGCAAAATTAACGGAGCTTGATAGTTATCAGCGGGCCATGAAACTTGAGGCCGAATACGATGAAAACGTTCAATAAAGAAGTATCTGCTTAAATAAACTGGACTTAATCAACACTTTAAAATGATAAAATAGCCCAAGTCCGTCTTGGGCTATTTTTTTGATATGTAATTCAATATCATACTTGACTCTAAATTTAGTATGAATTGAAGTTAAGTTTTTGGGAGTGAAACTCAAGGTAGCAAACGCTTAGTCACCCAGCTGCTACTGCTCTTGTCATCACTGTCACTGCTATTACGAGTGTAAACAATACGGTCGTGCATACGGTTGGCACGACCTTGCCAAAACTCAATCCCATCGATAGTGATCTCATAACCACCCCAGAATTCTGGCGTTGGTACCTGAGTATTCTCTGGATAATCCGTTTGTAATTGCTCAAATGTTTGTTCCATTACCTCACGATTGGCCACTTCTCCGCTCTGAGGTTGGCTCACCCATGCGCCGACTTGACTGTCATGCGGACGCTTTTGGAAATAAGCGGCAGATTTATCAGCATCTATTTTAGTGATACTGCCACTGATACGAATCTGACGCTCAAGCTTATGCCAGAAAAACAATACTTCCGCATTCGGGTTTTCTGCAATATCTCGTCCTTTGGCACTTTCATAGTTGGTATAAAAGATAATACCAGTCTTAGTAATTTCTCGCATCAACACAATACGCACACTGGGTTTATTATCTGCACCGCAAGTGGCCAAGCTCATCGCATACGGCTCTTGTACTTGCTGCTCTATTGCCTCACTCATCCAAGCCTTTAACAGCTCAAATGGTGAGGTTGGTACTGACTGCTGATCAAGCGCGCCTTTCTCATACGAGAGACGTTGATCACTGAAATCCATACTCATTGTGATTCCTTATTTGTATATTAATATCATATTAAATAGTATTAACCCAGTACCGCTTTAATATGATCCGCCAACTCATTCGCCATCACGTCACACTCTATCTCATCATCTGACTCGACCATCACGCGAATCATGGGCTCAGTACCCGACTGACGAATCAGTAGGCGGCCACGACCCTCTAAGGTCGCTTGTGCTTTATCAAAAGCAGCCACCAATTCTTCATGTTCAAAGGGATCTTGCATCTGACTTAAGCGCACGTTGACCAGCTTTTGTGGTAACACCTCAAAACCTTCAGTCAATACACTCAGAGCTTTACCTTGCGCTTGCATCACTGCCAATACTTGCAAACCTGCAATAATAGCGTCACCTGTACGGCTCTTATCTAAGCATAAGATATGACCTGACGGCTCGCCACCTAGTATCCAACCATTGGCTTCGAGGTCTTGCATCACATAGCGATCGCCCACTTTTGCGCGGGTGAATTCAATATCAGCTGCTTTGAGTGCCAGCTCCAGTCCCATGTTACTCATGAGTGTTCCAACGACACCTTTAGTACCGTTCTGCCCCTGAGTGGCAAGTACATAGAGAATACCATCTCCATCAACCAACTTACCGGCCTCATCAACCATCACGATACGATCACCATCGCCGTCTAATGCAATCCCAACATCCGCGTTATGTGCTAACACTGCCTGTTGCAAGCTTTCAGGATTCGTTGAGCCACAGTTAGCATTAATATTGATACCATCAGGCTTATTATGAATAGCTATCACATTGGCTCCAAGCTCACGCATGACTCTTGGTGCCACACTGTAGCCTGCACCATTGGCACAGTCTACCACTACCGTCAGATCACCTAAGTCATACTGATAAGGAAAGCTGCCTTTACAGAATTCAATATAACGACCTTTAGCATCATTGATTCTATGATTTTTACCCAATTGTGCGGGATCAAGTATAGGCATCAGTAGACTGTCTGCATCTTCACCCTCTACTGCACTCATGATCGCTTTTAGCTTATCATTAATGGCATTTTGCATCTTATCAGTGAGTTTTTTGCCATCACCTGAAAACAGTTTAATGCCGTTATCGTAATAAGGGTTATGCGAGGCTGAAATGACAATGCCAGCATCCGCATGGAAACTACGAGTCAAATGTGCGATGGCAGGTGTTGGCAATGGCCCTAGCATATGGACATCAACA
>JARIEH010000296.1 GCA_029256865.1 Psychrobacter sp. | reverse complement strand
TATACTGCACTCCTTCAAGCGCTAGTAAATATACTTTTTTATCCAGTCCACCAGTATAACCCCCAAGCTTGCCATCGCTGGCAATGACACGATGGCAAGGGATAATAATGCTAAAGGGATTTTTGCCGTTAGCATTGGCCACCGCGCGAAAGCCTTTTGGATTACCAACACGCTGTGCTAGCGTGGCATAGCTAATAGCTTCACCGTAACTGATATCTTGCAAAGCCCGCCATACTTTTTGCTGGAACTCAGTGCCCATTGACGTATCTAGTGGCAAGTCAAAATTATCGCGCTTGCCAGCAGAATATTCATTAAGCTGGTTAATGGTAGTAAGCAGTAAAGCCTGAGCAGGATATTTTTTGCTTAGGCTATTATTGTCTATGAATATGAAATCATCCTCGCTAAGCTGATAGTGCTTCTTAAGCTTAGTGGATGATTTAGACTGTCGCCATGATTGATCTTTTGACAGCCAATTGACTTCGACAAGCTGAGGGTTTTGATGCTCATCAGTGCTTGCTATCAAGATTAATTGACCTTGACCAAAGTTTGTCGTCGTTACAATCATATAATCAGTCCTAAATGAAAGAAGTACAACCATGATGACGTGCTACTAGCATGAATGTTACACGCGTGCTAGAGGCTTTATTGATGCTAACTTTCATCCGTCTCAAACAACGCAGCAACAAACTGCTTGGGACTAAAGGCACGCAAGTCATCAATCGACTCACCCACTCCAATGTAGCGAATAGGTACATCGGTCGTTTCAGCGATATTGAATACCACTCCGCCTTTGGCCGTACCGTCAAGCTTAGTAATGGTAATGCCCGTCAACGGCACGACTTTATTGAAGAGCTCAACTTGATTGATCGCATTTTGACCCGTACCAGCATCCAGAATAATCATCCCCTCGTGCGGTGCAGTCGGATCAGACTTACGCATTACCCGCACGACTTTCTCTAATTCATTCATCAAATACGTTTTATTTTGCAAACGGCCCGCCGTATCAGCGATGAGCACGTCGATATTTCTGGCTTTTGCTGACTGCATGGCATCGAAGATGACCGAGGCACTGTCTGAACCATGACCTTGGGCGACTACTGGAATATTGTTACGCTCACCCCAAATTTGCAGTTGTTCAGTCGCAGCAGCGCGGAAAGTATCACCAGCCGCCAGCATGACTGATTTACCTTCACCTTGTAAACGTTTAGCAAGCTTTCCGATCGTGGTCGTTTTACCAACACCATTAACGCCAACCACCAAGATAACAAAGGGTTTTTTGCTGGTATCAATCACCAGTGGTGCTACTTTGGGCGTTAAGATATCAACCAGCTCGCTTTGTAAGGCTTTATACAGGGAATGCGCATAAATCAAATCACCACGTGCGGTCTGCTCCGTCAAACTCTTGATGATACGATTGGTTGCATTCACTCCAATATCAGCGACCAAAAGCTGGTCTTCCACTTCTTCTAACAGCTCATCATCAATCTCTTTGCCACCGATGAGAATACTGACCATGCCTTCTGCAAGGTTTTTGCGTGACTTACTCAGCCCTGATTTCATACGGTTAAACCAACTGCCTTGTTGACGACCTTTTGGCTCATCTACATGCTTTGGTTTCGTCTCAGACGTCTCGGTACTACTGACTAAAGATTTAGCTGCTGTGCGCTCACTTGTTGCATGCTCTTGTAGCGGCATTGTTGGGATAGTAGGTTGCTTGGTATCAGTTTTGCTCTGTTGTTCATTAGCCGTGGAGCTTTCAGACTTATTTTTTATTTCAGCCGCTACAATAGGTGTACCCAACTCAATACTTTCTGCAGCGGATACTTCTACGTTTGCGTCTATCTTCTTTGCTGCACTATCTTGCGTGCGCACTTCACTGGTCTCAGGCTCATCTAAGATCGGGACCAATTGCGCTGGCAAACTGGGTAGGGTAATATCATCGTCATCTAAATCATCAAGATCACCATCCAAGTTGATGACCACACGATTACTATTATTTGGATTATTCATAAGCTTGCCCTAAAAGTTATCAATTCAGTAATTTGTTTGTTGCACCGTTTATATCAGTATCAACAGCATCATTAAAATAAGAGAGGGTTTTTGTGCTAGTTTAGCATAATTCAAGGTAAGCTCAGTGACGTCAATAACAGTAACAGCGGATGTGATACAAATTCGCTTAGAAAGCTTTTCTTAAGATTTGGACACAAATCTCTGACTTTGCTGATATCAAAGTTCGCTACAGTCTGTCTGCTACAAGTGATTACTTAAAACAGGAAAAAATATGTTACCGCTAACACAGTCATGCTCATCAACGCATAGATATTCGATAAAGTATAAATACTCATCCAGTGACATAAAACCTGATATCAAGCAGGGTATTAAGAGCAGCTCTTTCTATAGAAAAATC
>JARIEH010000183.1 GCA_029256865.1 Psychrobacter sp. | reverse complement strand
CGCGCACTGCAAAAGATAAGTCACGTCCACTATTGCAGCAGCCAAACCCTAGGCAAATATTGCAGAATCTATATAGCACTCGCGATCCTTTATATCGAGAAGTTGCGCACATTATAATGCCGACTGGGCATACCTATCCACGTCATATGGTCAGTCAGTTGTTGCGTCATCTTGAGTCGCTTTATCCACCTAAAAGCCCTGAGGTAGATAGTGCGATAGGGGAATCTGCAGAGTCAGATACTAAACCAAGTTGAAGATCGCTTATGGCTTAGCCGCCCCTAAAAAACACTTTTACTGTCAGATCAGCTTTTCAAGCAGCGTGCATTTTTTAGAATAACTCTCTTTCAAAAACCTAGCAGAGCTTACAACATAGGAATGCTTTATGGTAACGCCACTATTTAACGATGGCCTAACAGTTCATACTCAAAGCCATGATTACCCAATAGTTATTACCAACAAGTGTGATATGGCGGCGCAGGTTGCGCCTTATATCAGTGGTCAGCAAGTCTTGATCGTCACTAATGACACGGTTGCACCATTATATTTGCAGCAGCTGCAAGAGCCATTAGCAAAATCCTTTCGGGTTGCAGTCTGCAGTTTGCCAGATGGAGAGCAATACAAAAACCAAGCCAGCATCAATCAGATTTACGATAGTCTAATGGTAGAGCACTTTAATCGCGATGTGACCTTGATTGCGCTTGGGGGTGGGGTGGTCGGTGACATGGCAGGTTTTGCTGCTGCAAGCTTTATGCGTGGGGTGAACTTTATCCAAATCCCAACGACTTTGCTGTCACAGGTTGATTCAAGTGTCGGTGGCAAAACCGGTATCAATCATAGCCAAGGTAAAAATATGATTGGCGCTTTTTGGCAGCCACAGATGGTACTGGCTGACATGAGTACGCTGAAAACGTTACCTGCTCGCGAATTATCGGCAGGACTGGCTGAAGTGATTAAATATGCTTTAATCATGGATATCGAGTTTTTAGAATGGCTTGAACAAAACTTACCTGCCATGATGGCGCTGGATTTAGCAATACTGGGTGAGGCGGTGAAGCGCTGCTGTGAATATAAAGCTGACCTCGTTGCTCAAGATGAGAGAGAAGGTGGTGTGCGTGCATTATTAAACTTTGGTCATACCTTTGGGCATGTCATTGAGACGCATGAAGGCTATGGTAACTGGCTGCATGGCGAGGCGGTGGCTGTTGGTATGGTACAAGCCGCTGAGCTGTCACAAAGAATGGGATGGCTCAGTCATGATGATGTGGCTCGTATTAAGCGCGTATTGACACTGGCCAATTTGCCAATCAATCCACCACCGATCGCCACCGAGGTGGCCCTAGATTTGATGGGTCATGATAAAAAAGTGAAAAGCGGAAAAATTCGTCTCATTTTATTAAAGTCATTAGGACAAGCTGTACTGACAGACGATTTTGACATGCCATTACTGACAGAGGTATTGTCACAACGTACCGTATAAAATATGATATCGTCAAATTTAAAGTGATTAAGTACCGAATGGTTAGCTCTTGATAAGTAGGATATATGTGTTTTTCATTAGTCATGTGTCGCCTCTAGTAACGCTGATAACCTATCAGGTGTTATGATAGTGCTCACCAGCGAATGGTTTTTTTATCCTGTTATTATCAGCGTGCTTTATTTTATTTTTTAAAGGAAATATCCATGGCCGCATCGAGCTCAACGACTCGTTCTGCAAATAAGTCCTATCGTCGCCAAGCGTTGCT
This sequence comes from Psychrobacter sp., assembly GCA_029256865.1. Next base: position 3,843 of record JARIEH010000183.1, on the reverse strand, counting down.
TTGGTTGATGATGACGTTGCTGCTTGGAGTAATCACCGCGCTGGTCTGGATGTTCAGTCAGACGCCCGCAATCGGTGCTAAGATTGAGAATGCCCCGATATCTGCACCAGAGGAGTTGAGTACTGAGCTGAAACAGCCTTTATCTATAGACGCTCTGCATGAGCTTGATACCGATGTACAGCCGATTAATTTTGAAGATACCATTCGTGATTTGCGTAACTACCCTGATGAGTTCAAAGACAAGAGCTTTCTGCTGGCCAATAAAGGCAAGTGGACCGTACAGGTCATGAACGTCGGTGAACATGAGGTCATTGTCAGCTATTTAGATGGGCGTGATGATCGCAAAAAGTTTTCGTATTTCCGTTATCGTGATGACAATAACCAAATACGCTATATGCTGACTTATGGCTCGATGAATAGCCCGCAAGAAGCCGCGGGAGCAGCTAAATTGGTAGACTTTGGGTTACCTGCAAACGTCCGTGTATTGCCAGAAGAAATCAATCGTTATGTTGGTATTATCGATAACTATGAGCGTCCTAAGGCAATCAAGGATCTCAGTACCAGACGTTCGCGTTCGGTTAGGTTGCAGCCTACTAAGAATGAGATTCCTATGCGGCAACAGGCTGAGACTACTGATGACATCGCAACTAACGAGAGTGTCAACCAAGCGTCAAGTAATACTAAAAATAAAGCAGAGAGTATCCGTGAGTCAGAAGATACCTCCGATACTCTGGTGGTGAACGAAGAACGAACAGTGGCGGTGGATGGAGAAACAGTAGAAACCTCTACGTCTAAAAAAGAAGACACATCGGGTAAGTCTGAGAAAGAGGCAAAAAATCTGCCGGCAGTACCCACACCACCGGCACCTAAGTCCCCAAAAAGCACTACTAGTAATGCTGATAAGAGTAGTAATAGCTCAAATAGTGATGCTGCCAAAAAGAATAGTGATAGTATTAAAGAGTTAATAGAACAAAAAGTTGACTAACTTTTTATGGAGTCTTATAGCTTTTTATAGCAAACCCGTAAGGCAGTCGTCTTGCGGGTTTTTTAAACTGAATTTATGACAAGTCTTATCACTCTGTTTCTTAGGGTCGTTAAAGCGCAGAGCATAGAGCGCCCACTATTCAAACTCAACACTAGGTTATCCACTATTTAATCGTCAGCCGACTGAAGTTATAGGTCTAAATGGTAAGCTCAATGCGGTAAAAGTCATTAAGAGGCATTTGGTTGCGCTAGACAGACAACCGTGATCGCTAGTGTCTTAAACCAATTCAACTCCTAACTTTGAAGAGATTATTCCTTGTGCTGCCTGAGTTAAGATTAAAGGGCGTTATTTTTTGATAAGTGCCCTATAAATGTTTAAGCTGATAAATGTTAAGCTAACCATTATTATGTGACTGTATTTTTTATCCAACCATTAAAAGAGATACCCTGCGTGAAACCGACTATTTGGCAACGATTTACCGCACCGCTTGTTGAGCCCTATGCGCGCTATCAGCATGCTGATATCTTACATGCAATACGTCTGGGCATCGCTGTTTTAGCAGCGCTTCTGCTAAACAGTTTTTTTCATATACCCTACGGTGAATGGGCAACCATCACCGTGTTCGTTATTTTAGGCTTACTGCAATATCAAGGCGCGATTTATACCAAAGCGAAGGAGCGTATATTAGGGACGCTGCTTGGGGTAATAGTGGGCTTAGGATTCTTATGGCTAAGCCAAGACATAGGAAACTGGCTGTGGTTGTATTATTTATTGATTGGTATCATTAGCGGCATTATCGGTTATATCGCCATCAGGCAACTTGGTTATATCGGACTGCTGACAGGGATTACCATGCTGATGATTGTGTCTAGCCCTGATCATAATAATGTCGCTACAGATGGTTTGTATCGAGCATTTAATATCTTGATAGGAGCAGGGGTAGCGGTGGCCGTGACTTTGGTTCTGCCCTTGAAGTCTACTTTGATGTGGCGTTTTTTATTGGCCAGTAACCTTGAGGCTTGTAGTAAGTTATACGCAGGAGTGAGTGAGCATATTGAGGCAGACACTCCTGAATATAAAGCTTCTGGAAATGAAAAAAGTACCAGTTTTCCAGATATTACTTATCCTGCCAGTAGTAATATGCCTGATGTACCAGTCAATAAGGCTTTGATTAAAGAATTAAAGGAAATCAACAAGCGCCTGTTGGCAGTGCGTCCACATATGGCAGCAACGACGAGCGAATCTGGTATCGACAAAGAGACGATTGAGAGCATTCAACGTACCCATCGAAATATTATTGGTACGATTGACTTACTGTTGAGTGCGGCACCGCGCTTAGCCAGTATCGAGATTGATGACAATAACCATGTGTTGCTAACTCACTATCAAAATGAGCTCACCGAAGCCATGCAACACATGGCCGCCGTGCTGCGAAGTCCAAGCGATCAGTCATTTTGTCCTATTACTCATATTGTAGTGACGGATTACCCCAGTGTACAAAACTTGGCTTTTGAGTGGCAAGGATATTTTTGGTTGACTCAGACGCTACAAGCACAATTACAGCGCTTAAGTGACTTATTACAGTCCACCAATTCACAATGGTTTTCTGCTTCCGGTCTGCGTTATCAGCGCCGTGAGCGTCGCAGGATTGAAGAGCACGGTGGTGATACAGATTTGGGTTTATAACCAAATGAGCCTTGTTTAACGGCAATGCAAAAAAACGCTGACCATTGGATCAGCGTTTTTTTAAATATAATTTGAACACTTAGAGCGGATACATAAGTTTTATATATTAACGCCCTGTTTTTAGCTTATCCCAATATTGCTGATAGACTTGCAAAGCATCATCACCAACATCTTCTTGGAACTCAGCTTTGGCCAGCACCTCTTTAGAAGGATAAATCGTAGGATTGTTCTTTACCTCATCTGGCATCATCTCACGTGCCGCGATATTTGGTGAGGCATAACCGATCTCCTCACTGACAATTTTGGAGTTTTCAGGGCGCAGTAGATAGTCGATAAACTTGTGCGCTGCATCGACCTGCTTGGCGTTTTTTGGAATGACAAAATTGTCCATCCATAAGATTGCCCCTTCGCTGGGATATTTATAAACCAAGCTGGTCAGACCTTCATCATTGGCTATAATAGCTTCGCCATTCCAACTCATACCAACTGAGGTCTCACCTTCCATATAGGGCATACGTGAAGCATCTGAGTTAAAGGTTTTGACATTTGGCATCAAGGTGGTGAGCTTATTATAAGCGGCTTCGATCTCGTCGGAGTTGGTACTGTTACCCGAATAACCAAGGGTGAGTAGCGCCATGCCAAACACTTCACGCATGTCATTCATCAGCATGACTTGACCCTTAAACTCTGGACGCCATAAATCGTTCCAGCTATTGACAGTCGCAGGATCGACGGTATCACCATTGATGGCCAGACCCGTGCTGCCCCACATATAAGGGATTGAGTATTTATTTTCAGGATCTACCTTGGTATTGGTAAAGGAGGTGTCAAGGTTTTTGAAGTTGCTGAGTTTTGATTTGTCTAATTCTTGCAATAGCCCTTCTTTAGCCATCTTTTCGACATAATAAGTCGAGGGAATCGCTAGGTCGTATTGGCTGGAGTCGTCGAGCAGCTTGAGCTTGGCATACATCGCTTCGTTAGAGTCAAAAGTGGTGTAATTGACCCGAATCCCTGTCTCTTTGGTAAAACCATCAAGGATTTCTTGTGGCATATATTCAGACCAGTTATACAAGTTTAAGGTTTCGTTGCTGCTAGCAGTGTTGTCCGTAGCAGCGTTTTCCGAGTTGCTACAGCTTGCAAGCGCCAAGCCGACAGCCATGGCTAATAAAGCT
>JARIEH010000044.1 GCA_029256865.1 Psychrobacter sp. | reverse complement strand
TTTGCGATAGGGTTTTTCGGCCGAGCCATTTTTGTAGCACTTGCAATAATTGCGGCTGACTAATCGGCTTGCCCACATAGTCGTCAATACCGCTTGCGAGCAGCTTATCACGCTCATCAGATAATCCGTGCGCAGTTAGAGCGATGATAGGGATATGACTGTCAGCCATCTCGATTTTACGGATTTGCTGTGCGGCTTCGCGTCCTGACATGCGTGGCATCTGAATATCCATAAAGATTAAATCAATACGGTCGTTGTCTTGTAGTTTATTATCTAGTCTAGTCGCGATGGCTTTTTCTTCTTCACTCATATTTATAATCGATGGCTTGTGAGAAGAGATTTTATTAAATTGTGCAGGGTCTTGCGCCTTTGAAATCTGGGTCTTATTAGACAGGCTCTCCACAGTAGGTTTAGCATTTTTTATATTTTTGGTCTGCTGCTTACTCATCAGCTCAATAGCATCAAAGCCACTATTAGCAGTGATCACATGGATACCAAGCTCACTCAGTAGGGCGTCTAATACCAGTAAATTTGGCAAATGATCATCTACAGCCAGTACCGTTACACCCTGCCAGCGCGGTGTTTGTGATTTTACTGGCGTGCTTTTCTTTTGGGTATCGAGCATGCTATATAACTGACGCTTATCCAACGGCTCATATAATATATTGGCATGATAACGGTTCAATAACGCCTGATCGGCAGCGACCTGATAACCAAAGACGGCAAGCTTACCTTGGTAATGCAAACGAATTTGTTTGAGTAATGCCATCATATCATCTTGAGTGTCATTATCAACGATGACCCAATCCCAATAGTTACCATGTTCTTTTAAAGACTCAAGGACACCAGGTAAAGAGTTGGCGTGAGTCAGCTTGATCGGTAAATTTTGCAGGCTGGCTTTGAGCACTTGCCTTGAAGCGGCATGGTTGATCCAAACCAATACGTTGAATTCGTCACTCATGCTCGCAAGTGGGGCCAATATCGGTAACGCAATGGTCTGTCCAGTAGCAGCCTCTAATACATCGACATGAGCGGGCATACGGAACCAAAATGTCGCCCCTTGGTTGGCTATATTCTCTTGCACATTGTCATAAAACCCAATGTCACCACCCATAAGCCATGTCAGTTGCTTAGATATCACAAGACCCAGACCAGTACCACCATATTGACGAGTAATAGAAGGGTCACCTTGACTAAAACTTTGGAACAACATTTTCTGATCTTCTAAAGAGATCCCTTTACCGCTATCTTGAATACTGATCATCAAGTAGTTATCGCGATGGTCATCTAAGCTAACCCGCACCACCACATCTCCACTATCAGTGAACTTAATAGCGTTACCGACTAGATTGGTCAGAACTTGCTTGAGACGCAGAGCATCACCAATGATACGCATTGGCACATCATTATAAAAAAGTACTGCCATGCGCAGACCTTTCTCTGCTGACACTGGCGAGAGCATGTCCACCACATCATAAATAGTGTCATAAAGATCAAATTCATGGCGATCAAGCACCAGCTTACCCGCTTCTATCTTAGAAAAATCTAAAACATCATTCACCAGTGCTAACAAATGCGCAGAAGACTTGCGGATAGTATGTACGTATAAATCTTGCTCAGGATTTAGCTCACCATGACGTGCCAGCAAGTTAATAAAACCATCAATACTGTTCAGCGGTGTGCGCAGCTCATGACTGATATTGGCTAAGAAGGCAGACTTGGCTTGGCTGGTTGAAATGGCGGCATCACGCGCATTTCTGATAGAGATGTTTTGCATCTCCATCTCATCAAAGGCCAGACGTAAGTCATCTTCGGTTTGCTCCGCATGATCTTTAAGATCTTGAAAGCTACTATGCAGACGACGTAAAGTCTTTACCAAATCCTGTTGCAATAAATTTAGCTCACCATCCGATTCCACAGGAATGGGCTTGTATAAATTATTCACATGAGTACGCTGAAGATGGAGGCGCAGCTCATAAATCGGTGCTATCCAACGTTTTGCATAAATATTCAGACTAAGCAACAATATCAAAATAGTAAATAGACCAGTAATCACCAGTGCCATAACGATACGATAGCGGGCAATATAAAGCGGCTCATTGTCCATATCAACGAGCAACCACAGTCTTTGATCCTCAAAATCACCCAGTACGCTGCCATAAGCAGTGCCGATAGCGGTGGGTTGCTGCGATAAAAAACTTTGTGTACCATCGACTTTAGGCCAACTTTCATTAACGCCATAGCCTACTGTCGCAAGGACATGATTGTTCTCATTGATAATCGCTATACGCTGTACATGCTGCTCAGATTGCATACGGCTCAGTCTATCGCGAATTGATACCAGTGTTGCCATAGCACCTTGCGGAGCCACATTTTTATCGCTTTGACCTTCATCAACAACAGACCAGCTGGTCTGTGCAGGCAATGTCACACCTCCAAGCGCTTCCTCTGAAAGCACGGCACCATCGAGACTACCAGCTCCTACTTGACCATAATGGTCGGAATGGACTTGTGATACGGCAAGTTGAGATCTTTTTAAACTGGTTTCAAGCGCGGTCTGACTGGCTGATGCCATACCATCAGTGATTTGCTTCGCTGTCTTTTTATTATTTTCTAATAGCTGGCGCTCTTGATCAAGTAGGGCTGGAATCAATTCTGTGACCATCGGCTTATAACGAATCAATACCGCCTCAGCCAGAGCTTCTTGTTCTGACTCACTCGCACGCATGGTTTCATAAAATACTAAAATGCCACCGACCGCTGCCAGCACACAAATCGGTAGGAACACCAGTATGACCAACTGACCATAGGCACTACTGGTATCAAAGCGTTTTTTATATGCCATACTAGATTTAATCTCCGCTGACGTTTGCAGCATTTAAAATAGCAACCATAGATCTAACTGTTTAAATATTCTACGTATTTTAGCAGCATTCTATGACCCGACCTATCCCTGAATAGCGACCATACTAGCAGAACGCAAGAACTTAACGTTACCCTCTACCTTTAGACCTTATACATTTACCAATATATCTTGATGCCATCAGCGCAGCTAAAAACAAAATGATATAATGACGCATTATTTTATTTACTGGTCTATTTATTGTTACCGATATCAATATAACCTTTAGAACACAAACATTAAAATACCTTTTTTAAGAAAATAACAAGGATTCCTTATGTCCACTAAAGACATGGCAAATGCTAACTTTATTACTCAAGTGACTGATCTTGCCGATTGCGTAGGTCAAACACCCTTGGTGAGATTGCATCGTCTGCCTGAGCAAGAAAACATCGCAAATGGCGCTTCACTGTTGGCCAAGCTTGAAGGTAATAATCCTGCTGGTTCTGTCAAAGATCGTCCCGCTTTTAATATGATTTATCAAGCTGAGCAGCGCGGCGATATCAAACCTGGTGACACCTTGATTGAAGCCACCAGTGGCAATACTGGTATTGCTTTGGCGATGGTCGCTGCTATGCGCGGCTATCCGATGACACTACTGATGCCTACTAATTCCACCCAAGAGCGCAAAGATGCCATGATTGCCTATGGCGCGACGTTAATCGAAGTTGATGAAGGCATGGAAGCAGCACGTGATCTTGCCTTGCAAATGCAAGCAGATGGTAAAGGCATTGTGCTGGATCAGTTCAATAACCCTGACAATAGCCAAGCGCATTACCTAACCACAGGGCCTGAATTATGGGCACAAACTGATGGTAAAATCACCCATTTTATTAGCTCAATGGGTACCACAGGTACAATCACTGGGGTGTCGCAATACCTAAAAGAACAAAACCCGAACGTTAAGGTCATCGGACTGCAACCTGATGAAGAGGCGTCTATTGCGGGTATTCGCCGTTGGCCTGCCGCTTATATGCCAGGTATCTTTGATGCAGATTTAGTCGACGAAGTCATGGATATTGATCAACATGTCGCTGAAGTATATATGCGCAAACTGGCAAAATCCGAAGGTATTTTCGCTGGGGTATCTTCAGGCGCGGCCGCATGGGCAGCGGTACAAATAGCCCAACAAAATCCCAACGCCGTCATCGCTTTTATTGTTTGTGACCGCGGTGATCGTTACTTGTCGACTGGTTTATACAATGTCGATGACAGCACAGACAACGCAGGTCAGTAAGCTTCTCAACCGTTAGGAATATCTATGTCACACATCTTACCTTCCGATCCTATATTGGTCTTTGATATTGAGACTATAGCGGATACTGATGCTGCCCGTCGCATTTATCCACAATTGGCTGACCTAAATGATGCGGATACGCTAAGTGCGTTGACTGCGATACGTACACAAGAGGCCGGACACGACTTTATGCGCTTACCGCTGCAGCGCATCGTTTGTATTTCTGCCTTATATGTCAAAGATGGCAAGCTTTCCTTATTTTCTTTGACGGCAGACAAGTTTAGCGAAAAAGACATTCTTGCCAAGTTTTTTCGGGCGTTTAGTGACCTAGAAAAACTGCCACAGCTCATCAGTTGGAACGGCTCTGGTTTTGATATCCCAGTGCTCATTTACCGTGCCATGCAGTATGATTTGTCTGCCCCTTGGTTGTTTGAAGAAGGTGATCGTATCAAAAATATGCGTTTTGATAATTACGTTAATCGCTTCCACACCAAGCATCTGGATCTGATGGATAGATTCAGCCAATACGGTGCCAGTCGCCGTGAAGCCATGGACGTGGTCGCAAGCTTGTATGGTCTGCCTGGTAAGACTGACGTTGATGGCAGTATGGTCGGCGGTCTTGTTAGCAATGGCGACTGGCAGACTTTATCGATATACTGCGAATCCGATGTCATGAATACCTGGTTGATATATCTGCGTTGGTTGCGTCTGACGGGAAAACTCTCTTCTCAAGATTTTAATGCTTGGCAACAGCAAAGTTATGATTATTTAGCAAAGTATGCTCAAGCAGATGGCAGTCCGCGTCATCAAGAGTTTATTGCTGACTGGTCTTCTGCGCCCAAGTCATAAAAACAGTGTTATAAGCGATTATTCTCCACCTTATTTTTAGTCATTTCTCATTTATTATTAAGGCAGGTTTATGCAACCCACCGATTCAAAGATTGCTACCCCACAAGCTAACGACACCCAGACCATTACTATCCCCCCTAATAAGAAAAAATCCAAACCCTCATCAAAGACGCGTCGTCGTCTAAAAGAGGCAGAACCATTGGCCTTTACTATTGACGGCTTATCGCATGATGGTCGCGGCGTTGCGGTATATGGTAATGGTTTTGGTGAGGCAGAAGGTCATGTCGAGGACAAACATGGCAAAAAAGTCTTTGTCAGCTTTGGATTGCCAGGTGAAAGCGTTCTAGTGAAACTGACCAATAGCCGTGCCAGCTTTGAAGAAGGCGACGCAATCAGTATCACTGCCAATCCAAACCCAGAGCGTTCTGTACCACCCTGCCCACATTTCGGTGTTTGCGGTGGTTGCAACCTACAGCACTGGCAACCAGAGGCACAAATCAACTTTAAGCAATCAGTACTTGCTGAGATGCTGATGCACCAAGCCAATGCTGAGCCCGACACTTGGCTTGCACCAGTAGTCGGTGATCGCCTTGGCTATCGCACCAAAGCCAGACTGGGTGTACGTTATGTCGCCAAAAAAGAAACCGCCTTGGTCGGCTTTCGTGAACGCTCAAGTAACTTCTTAGCAGAGTTGAATGAGTGTCATATCTTGGATCCGCGTATCGGTTTCGAGATTGAAAATCTGAAAATTCTTATTAGCACTTTAGAAAGTCGAGACAAGATTGCCCAACTTGAGCTCGCAATGGGTGAACGGATACCTGAATTACCCGATGGCGATCAACCAGTCGCCCTGATTGTGCGCAATTTGGAACCGTTATCCGATACGGATGTCGATAAGCTAAAGGTGTTTTTTGCCGCACGCAACTGGCAGCTGTATTTACAGTCTAAAGGCGCTGATAGCATCCAACGTATTGCTTTAACCGATGCTGATGACATGAGTCAACAGTTTGGACGTCTATACTACCAATTACCAGAGTATAATCTTACGTTTGAATTCATCCCTACCGACTTCACTCAAGTAAACCTATCTGTCAATCGACAGATGACCAAGCTTGCTTGTGATTTGTTGGACTTAAAAGCAGGTGAGCGGGTACTGGATTTATTCAGTGGGCTGGGAAACTTTAGTTTGCCATTAGCCCGCCTTGTTGGCGAGACAGGCTCAGTCGTCGGTGTTGAAGGTAGCGATGCGATGACTGCACGTGCAGCAGATAATGCGCACCGTAATGGTATTAATAATACTGAGTTTTATACTCAAGACTTGACTCAAGATTGCTCAGAGCAACCTTGGGCCAATCAAGGATTTGACGCATTACTTATCGATCCACCACGCTCTGGCGCTTGGGAAATTATGCAATACTTACCAAAATTTAATGCTGAGCGCATTGTTTATGTCTCATGCAACCCTGCCACGCTCGCTCGCGATACCAAAGCATTATTAGAGCAGGGCTATCGTTTGACACATGCTGGGGTGATGGATATGTTTTGCCATACGGGTCACGTTGAATCTATCGCTCGCTTCAAAAAAGTATGAGCATACCTCTAATTTTCTAGATTTTAGCTGATATTTATATCGCCCTACAGCCAGATACGGATGCTGACTCAATATCAATTATCGACTAAAGTCAGCTATTATCTTATGCTATGCGTACTATGATTACAGATCCTAGCTTGAATACGAGGCAAAAAATGATATAACTATAACTACAAATAGGGTGTTATTCTATGCAGTTAATTTATATGATAGTTGATTTAGATCTGAGATAAAGTAAGTAAAGTGA
>JARIEH010000064.1 GCA_029256865.1 Psychrobacter sp. | reverse complement strand
TGCAGCAATTGGTCAATCATGACATGAAGGGGGATTGGTCAGCATATCCGAAGCATTGGGGACTAAAATCAACGGATAAAAACATCGATCATCGCCGTGTGCCCAACCTTGAAGTCTACTTTGAGCGTCACGGGCAGTCGCTATCTATTACCGATAAAGACAGCTTTCAACCTGGTGATATTGTGACGTGGCGGCTGCCAAATGGTAACTTACCCCATATTGGTATCGTCTCTGATAATAAGGCCGCGGATGGTGCACCGCTTATTATTCATAATATTGGTCGTGGTACGCAAGAAGAAAACATTCTGTTTGCTTATCCTATCACCAAGCATTTTCGCTATTAGTTTTCACAGTCTGGTCACAAAAATGCCAATAGTATGAACCATACTATTGGCCTTTTTTACCGCTTAAGTTTTTATTGTTTGAGCTTACTCAGTTTCTTCGACACTGATATTGTTATTAGCTAAGCCAAGCAATTGCCCCATTTGCACAGTAGTATTAGCCATTATATTATCTTGCCAGTCAGCTTTGGCTGCTTTCGGTAAGACGACAATCGCAGTTGAACCGAGATAAAAGCGCCCAAGCTCATCGCCTTTTTCAAGCTTCATGTCATGATCAGCTTCTTGAATATCGTCGGTGCGTGTAATTTTTCCTGTTGCTACGGTTTCAATACCCGCAACAATCATCGCTCCAACCATCACAACCGCTGCTTTACCATATTCTGTGTCAAACAAACACACCAAACGCTCGTTACGGGCAAATAAATCAGGCACGTTTGCCGCTGTGGTATTATTGACAGAAAACAGGGTGCCTGGTACATAACGGGTCTTGGTCAAAGTTCCCGCAAACGGCATGTGTACACGATGATAGTTGCTAGGGGCGAGATAGACAGTGGCAAAGCTGCCATCAGCGAAGTAGCGGCCATCTTCGTTATTAGCAAGTAGCTGCCCGATGTCGTAATGTCTGCCCTTGGCTTGTAGTAGCTGGTGGTCTTGTATCTGCCCTAACTGAGAGATCAATCCATCAGCAGGGCTGACGATGCCCTGTGCGGTGGTATCGATAGCGCGGGCATCGTCTTTGAGCTCACGAGTAAAAAAGTCATTAAAGCTCTCATAAGCATTCAGGCTTTGACGCTCATAATCTTCTAAACTGATATCATAGGCCTTGGCAAAGCTGCGAATAAAAGCACGCTTAACCATCGGATGGCGACTTGCGGCTAGACGTCCAGCAGCCTTACTGATCTTTTGTTGTGGCACAAACTGTTGAATGGTAGTAAATAAATTCATAATAGGTGACCAAAATAGTTATTAAAATAAGAAAATAATAGTAGAAAACGTCCAATCTTTGTATTTTATCATGGCCAGCATCTGACAGTATGACCATAATCGTTAAAGGAGGTAATCAATGAAAGCCCTTATCCAACGGGTTAATCATGCCAGCGTCACCGTTGATGAAGACTGTGTTGGTTCCATTGAGCAGGGGATACTGGCATATATTGGCTTGGGACATGACGATAATTTACAAAATGCGCAGCGGATGATCGATAAAATCCTCACTTATCGTATTTTTGAGAATGATGATGATCCTGCTAAGTTTGGCAAATTGGATAAAAATGTTCAGCAAGTTGGTGGCGGTTTATTACTGGTGTCCCAGTTTACGTTGATGGCAAAGACAGACAAAGGTCGCCGTCCTGACTTTGGCGGGGCAATGGCACCTGATGCCGCGCAAGCGTTATTTGAGCAACTGGTGAATTATGCCAAAACTCAGCATCCTAATGTGGCAACTGGTCAGTTTGGCGCTGATATGCAAGTGGCCAGTATCAATGATGGACCGCTAAATTTCATATTGGAAGTTTAGAGGTTTAATTTTTAAAATCTTAATTTTTTAAACTAAAGTTTTAAAGGCTAAAAACTCAAAAGCTAGCTGTCAGGTTTTTGTAGCAAAGGATAAGGGTTGACCGCGCTGCCATTAATATAAATACCATAATGGACGTGCGGCGGTGTACCTTTGGCATTGCCACTGTCACCGACGTAACCAATGATATCACCAACATCCACCCAGTCGTTGGGGGATATGTCAGCATAATCTTCTAGATGCGCATAATAATGTCCTGCTCCGCCCGGTCCAATAATAACTACTACGCGACCGCCCAACGTATCCTCACCAACTTTACTGACGATGCCTGGTGTCGTTGCCTGTATCGGTGTGCCTCGCTTGGCAAATATATCGATGCCTTCGTGAGAGCGACCTTGACTACGCGCAGCGCCCCACGTATCTGTTAAGTGCCGTTCGGGTAGCGGACTGGGTAGGCTGTT
>JARIEH010000300.1 GCA_029256865.1 Psychrobacter sp. | reverse complement strand
GAACGGTTTTGTCAGCGAGTGACCGTACTCAATGATACGCCTGACGGCAGCTTTCCCGCTGGCAATCCCGACCCTACCGAACCCAACCGTTTGGCTGAACTGCAACAAACTGTGATTGTCAGCCAAGCCGATATCGGTCTGGCATTCGATGGGGATGGCGACAGACTCATGGTGGTTGATAATCGAGGCAAAGTCGTCAGCCCTGATCATCTGTTATATCTATTAGCACAAGTAGCGATCTCTGAACGTCCTGATTCTACTCAAGAATCAGACACACCGCAGGTTTTATTTGATGTTAAATGCTCTCATCATCTGCCACGTCTACTCAAAAAAAATGGCGCGCTGCCAACGATGAGCAAGACCGGCAGCAGTATTATGCGTCAGCAGCTACAGTCTGATTATAGCCAAGCGATATTTGCTGGTGAGCTATCAGGACATTTTATTTTTAATGACAGTTACTTTATTGTTCATGACGATGCGATGTATGCCGGATTACGGCTCATACATTGGTTAGGATCGACGATGGTAGAGTCCAATATCACTGCATTTTTCCATGCAGATATTGACACTTCTCGTCACTCTACCTCACCTCTCAATGGTGATTCTTGGGGTGCACCTAAAAGAGCAAGCTTGCCTTATCGACTGACTGATATCACGCAGCATCTGCCCATTTTGGTCAATACCTCTGACACCTATTTGCCACTACCAAAAAACACGTCCAGCGTTTGCTCGATCGTTGAGCATTTGGCCACACTTTGTCATTACTTACAGTCTTTAAATGAAGAGACTGGCGCTCCATCTTCCACCATACCTGCCCATGATTTACAGGAACCAGTATTACAAAAAGCAGCTTTAGACAATTTATCATGCCAATGTTTTAATGGGCTGCAGCGAATGACACTAGCTCAGGCGCAGCACCTACTACCCGCAGGAACGCGTCTCTCTCGTATTGATGGAGTGCGCTTAGATTTCACCCGTGGGTTTGGTGTATTACGTCAGTCAAATACCAGTCATAGTCTCACTGTCCGCTTTGCAGGAGACAGCTTAGCGGATATGCAATATGTGCAATCACGCTTTGTAGAGTTATGCAGTACCTTTAATACACAAATAGCGGCACAAATAGCTGCTGTTAATCCTGAATAAAGGTGATCATAATGATACGCATAACGAATTCTTAGATATAATATCTTTTATTTTTGCCCTATTTTTATACCCATATTTTAGGAGAGCATGATGTCGCTTAATTTAGATGACGCCAAGATTACCGCTGAAGTATTAACCACAGCCCTACCTTATATCCAACGCTTTGTCGGCAAGTTGATCGTGGTGAAATATGGCGGTAATGCGATGACCGATCCTGCTTTAGAAAGCTCATTTGCACGTGATATTGTGCTGTTAAAAACGGTCGGTCTGCATCCAGTGGTCGTCCATGGTGGTGGCCCACAAGTTGACACGCTATTAAAAGAATTGGGTCGCCAGTCTGACCGTATTGACGGCATGCGCGTGACAGATAAAAGCACCATGGACATCGTCGAGATGGTACTGGGTGGCGGGGTTAATAAGTCTATCGTTAGTCTGATTAATAAACATGGTGGCAGCGCCATTGGCCTGACGGGTAAAGACGCTAACCTCATTCAAGCTAAAAAACTGATGGTCGAAAAAATCGGTGAAGACGGTGTTGCTGTGCCTATAGATTTAGGCTTCGTCGGTGAGGTGGTCAGCGTCAACAAAGACGTGATTAATATGCTCATCGCTTCTAACTTCATTCCGGTAATCGCACCGCTTGGGGTCGATGAAGAGGGCAATACTTATAATATCAATGCTGACTTGGTCGCTGGGAAGGTTGCAGAGTTTTTGCAAGCAGAAAAGCTGATGCTACTGACCAATATCAAAGGGGTCTTAGGTCGTGATGGCAAAGTCGTGACCGGCCTAACGCCCAAAAAAGTCGATAGTCTAATCGAGGATGGCACTATCTCAGGTGGTATGATTCCTAAAATTAAGTGTGCGCTAGATGCCGTGCGTAGTGGTGTTAAAAGTGCGGTCATTGTTGATGGCCGTGTACCGCATGCCACCCTGTTAGAGATTTTCACCAACGAAGGGGTTGGTACGCTTATCAGCCGTGATTTGGATTCGTCAATGAGTTAGATAAGCTATAATAATTACAATAAAAAGCCCAAAC
>JARIEH010000086.1 GCA_029256865.1 Psychrobacter sp. | reverse complement strand
TGAATCAAAAATTCGGTATTGATGCCATCACTTATTTTATTGATGAGATTCAACAGCTTGGTGCCATGCAAGAGGACAAACTCATCGATATGGACGCAGCTGGCATTCGTGTGCTACCGAAAGGTCGCCTCCTCGGTCGCAACGTCGCTATGGTATTTGATGAATACCTTGAGAAGAAACATAAAAACCGCTTTTCTAAAGTTATTTAAACTTTATTAAGCTATTAATCATAAAAAAGACCTCAATTTACTTAGGTCTTTTTTATTGTCTGTCATAAATACGATTCTTTATAATAATTTAATCTGACCTATTCAGTGGGCATGACGATATACAACCTGTTAGCATCCTCGATGGTCTTTTCATTATCTAGATATTTTTGCTCAACCGTCGTTTTAGAATTGGTAATGGTCGAGTCTGTCATCGCAAAATCATCATCATTGAGTAAACCCAGTGAACCATCTTGACGCAACCATAGACCTTCTAACTTATCATGCGGATAGTCTAATGTCGCGAGAACATCGACCACCAAGGTCTTTTTGACTGGCTTGATATTCATACTTTCAAGTAATTGCCAATTGTCTTTATTCTTTGCAATGAGCTGCTCTAGCGTTTGTCCATTGATAGTCAAACCTACTGATTCATCTTGCTTGATACTATCTGCGCTAGCAATCGTTTCAATATCAGTTGCCTCAGAGATATTGATTTTGTAGATAAGCTTTTGCGCAGAGCTGTCCTGTAGCGGAAACTTACGATCATGCTCGATCACATAAAACTCATGATTGCTGAGGGCAACTATCCCTGATGTCACGTACTCTGCTTTGTCAAGACGATACAAATATTGCGCTATGTGACCAGAGTCTAACCCAATAGTGACTATCCGTACCAAACTGGACATACGCCCTGATTGATCAGGATTATCCATAGAGGACTCCATGATACCTACTAGCGTGCTTTGATCAGGTGTAATCGTTAGTGCTTCCATCCCACGATTGGCACGGCGTTTAGTAAATTCTGTCGGCAATAAAATTCGCTGACCCTCAATGACGATATTATTCCGCTCATCACTTACAAAGGGATTGATACGTGCCATCTCTACCCCGTCCGCATCGTAATGAACCAAGTGCGGCCCATACTCATCACTGATCCAAAAGCTGCCATCTGTGAGCACAGCAAGGCCTTCAGGATCCAAACCATTGATATCCGTTCTAATGGGATTACTCACCTCATCAAAAGGCAGGTCAGGATTCATGGTCATCGGCTGTCCGTCGACATCGTAAGGGACTTCATTGGTTCCGCCCAACGCTTTTGGATTTGGTAATCCAGAAATAGGCTTGCCGCTGCTGTCTTTAAGCAGTGTCTCTTTAATCTTGATAATACTTCCGTCGGCTTGTAGCTCGAACAGCCCAATACGCGGTGTATAATCGGGTACTAAGAACTGCTTACCCTTACCTGCACTGCCTTCAAAGTCAGCATTAGGACCACGATCGGTCAGCACATAAAACTGGTTGGCATTGGTTGGATGAGCAGCGGCATCTGAACCGAATCCGCCACCTCGAATCTCAAGCTTACTCTCAGGATAGGCAGCATTGGTATGCGACTCATCTAGCACGGTATAAGGTAGTGGACTGCCTTGCATAAAGTGCTGTGTAGAGATTAATGCTGTCTTTGTATTCTGCTTTATCATTTGTGTATCCTTTGAATATTTTTTTATTATTAAATGAACAATATGTGCCATTGATTAAAGAAGGTTTTAGACCCATTCAAAGTCAAAAAAATAGCCAGCGCATAAATTGCTAACTGACTATTTTTAAAACTTCATGTTATAGCATATTGATTAAACCTTAAGCTTATCACCTACCATGCCTTTTACTGTGCTTAAAATATCAGCGGGTAATACCACCATTTTAGCGTTATCTGACTCAGCCAATTGGCGAATAGACTTGATGTATTGCTCACCAAGCAAGTAGACAATCGGCATCTCTTCATCTCCCATAGCAGCGGTGATAAGACGAATAGATTCTTCTGAACCCTTTGCCAGTACGACTTGCGCTTCAGCATCTCGGCGAGAAGCCTCTAAGCGACCATCCGCCTCCAAGATAGCCGCTTGTTTTTGACCATCAGCACGCGTTACCGTTGCACGGCGCAGACGCTCGGCCGCTGCCTGCTCTTCCATAGACGCCTGCATGGTTTGTGAGGGATTGATATCTTGAATCTCTACTGTCTTTAGCGTGATACCCCAATCAGCAATATCTTCTGAGATCGCATGCTTAAGCTTAGCTTTGATCTCATCACGGCTAGACAACGCACTATCAAGATCCATCTCACCAATGATTGAACGTAGTGAGGTTTGCACCAAATTACGAATACCATACTCATAATCTTCGATACCATAAACGGCCTTATCAGGGCGTACAATATTAATATAAGCGACAGCGTTGGCGATAATAACCACGTTATCACGAGTGATGACTTCTTGTGAAGGAATATCAAGCACAATGTCTTTAGTCGTCACTTTATAAGCGACGTCATCAACGTAGGGGATAATTAGGTTTAATCCAGGCTCTAATGTCTGGCTATACTTACCTAAGCGCTGCACAATCCATTTATACCCTTGGGGTACAATGCGAACCCCTTTAAATACGGTAAACACCACCAGCGCTACCAATACCACCAATACAATACTAAAACTTTCCATGCCACACCCCTATTATTATAATTGCTCATTTCTATGAAGCGCTGCCTGCGCCTTTATACTACTCACAATCAACTCATTGCCAACGATATCAGTCACTACCACTCGATCTCCGATTGCCACTTGCTCTCCTCGAGTACGACACATCCATTCAGCGGCACCAACAATAGGAACGCTAAAACGTACAGTACCAGGTGTCTCAGGCCTTGGCTGCACGATAATCATGCCGATTTCGCCTATGATGACACTACCACCCAAGCCCGCTTTGGTACGATCTACCGATAGAGGCTTAATAAATTTAAACCATGCTAATAAAAAGACAGCAGAAAGCACAAGCCAAGTAATAATTTGGACGGAAATAGAAAGAGGCAACAGCCAAGAGAGCGCTGCAATTATTATGGCGGCAGCACCAAACCAAAGACTGGCAAATGTGGGAACAAACATCTCCACAATCAGCAATAAAAAACCTAATACTAGCCAATGCCAGGGTTCAATCATCCATAGAGTCTCAATCATTGCCATACTTCCCGTCTTTGCAATCCTAGCTTTCA
>JARIEH010000267.1 GCA_029256865.1 Psychrobacter sp. | reverse complement strand
CCATGCTGAGTATCATCAAAAGCATACGAGCTGGTATGGTAAATAGGCACTGCCACTGCTTTGGTAGTCGGCTCTACGGTATAACCCGCATGAATCGCGAGCGTCTCTAAACGTTGCGTGTTTTCTGTTTGGTTGGCTGCTTGTCCATCACTCATATTAAATTCCTTTATGTAATCAAAAGTATTGATCAAAAACGTTGACCAAAAGTCATGAATCAGTGTCTTGTAGATTAAACATCGTATTGACTAACATTCCTCTGCAAAAGCTATCGCTTAAATCATAACAATAAAAAAAGCTGAGTTCATCATAACTCAGCTTCTTTATTAAAAGAATAGCAATTTACTCATCTCTTAATGACGAATACTCATAAGCGATTACATGAATCAGTGTATTCATTAATCACTAAGATTAGACCTTACTTATAATACGCATTTTCGGCATAAGTATGATCGGTCTCATCGATGACTTGGGTCAGCTCTGGTATTTGCTGCTTGAGTTGTACCTCAACGCCTTGACGCAAGGTCATCTCTACCGCTGAGCAGCCTTGGCAACCACCGCCAAACTTCAATACTGCGGTTATGCCCACCCCTTCTTCTTCAATAAGCTCAAGTAAATCAACCATACCACCATGAGCAGCTAAGCTTGGGTTAATCTCAGACTGCAATACGTAGTTGATACGCTCTTCGAGACTGGCGTCTTCCCCTACTTTTGGTACTTTGGAGTTCGGTGCACGGAAGGTCAGCTGTCCACCAAAGCGGTCTTTATTATAGTCGATGACTGCGTCTTCTAGATAAGGGACTGAGGATGCTTCAATAAAAGCATCAAAGTCATCATAGCTGAATTTTAAGTCAGCGCTGTCCTCTTCGCCTGGCTGGTTGTACGCCATACAGCATTCAGCACGTGGCGTGCCTGGATGCTCAACAAAAATACGCACACCAATGCCATCAGTGTCTTGCTTGGACAACAAATCAGCTAGGTAAGCTTGAGCCGACTCAGTAATGGTAATATTACTTTTTGTCTCGGTTTGCTCCGTGTCGAGCGCTGACTCATAGTCAACAGACTGATCTAGTTGGGTGTCAGTTTGGTTAAGTTCACTCATAATATTTCCTATGCGTTATGACACTGAATGCTATATCTAGCATAGCTAACGTGTCGTCAATGAGGGTATGTATGAAATTTATTATTCATGCAAGATTATAGTTATATAGGTCTGATGGTGTTGGCTATCAAGTGATGACACCCATTATAACGTAATTGTACGTTAATTCCGACTGCGCTACTGTGATTTAACTGTGACTGCTACTTATGGCAGTTATTTAATTTTCTTAACCTTGTCTTGATAATTGTACTTTCGTGGCGCTTTTATACCCCTACTCCTTTATGGCTTGTATGCACTTGAGGAATAAACCTTAGCAAAAAAGCAGACTTAATAACACTGAGATTTGAGTACTCAAGAGAGCTACTTGGCTCAATTAGCTTGACTTAATATACTTTTTTATATATTATATTTATTATTATTAACTAACTTTGTTTCCCTGAGGAGTTTTTCATGACCAAATCGTTTAATGACATCACCAAACACGTCTCGAGCAACATGGCGAAATTACATAAAAATATTCCTGATACCACCAAAGCATTCTCGCAACTCAGTAAAGCGGGAACAGCAGAAGGTGTACTGGACGAAAAAACCAAAGAGCTTATCGCACTGGCACTCGCTGTTGGCGCACGCTGTGATGCTTGCATTGGTTTTCATACCAAGGCACTGGTCAAGCTTGGCGCTACAGAGCAAGAAGTCGCTGAGACTTTGGGCGTCTGTATCGTGATGGGCGGTGGCCCTTCAATGATGTATGCAGCAGAAGCAGTGGCATCATTCAATGAGTTCAGTAAAGAAAGTTAAACCTAATTAACATCTGTTTTATTAGATAAGCTTAGCAATAAAACATAACTGCCAGTGATTGCGTCATTACTGGCAGTTTTTTTATGTCTGTTTTTTATGTTTAAAATCATTTAAAGACTGTTATCAACATAAATTGAATGGGCCGTGAGTTTAGCGTCAGTGTGGTCTATACTTTTGCCTACAACTAACATAGTGAAGCAGCAGCACTATGCTACTCATTGTTTGAACGAGACTGCCTTTATGATTACAAAAAGCCTAAAGCTAGTGAGCACTAAAGATGGTGAGGAAATTGCCGTTTGGAAGATTTTTGAGAGTAGCGATTTTGATAGCAGTGAGAGTAGCCATACAGCTAACTCCTTTACTGTTAAAAGGCAGAATATACTCTTAACGCACGGGACGTTCTCAGACAAAAAAACTTGTCTCAGAATCGCAGAGTACTTGGCTAAGCTTGGACATCATTGCTATATCATGGAATGGCGGGGTCATGGACATAGCCCGATACCAACAGATAAATTTAACTTCGAAACCATCGCTACTTATGATTTTGACGCTACTTTGCATTATCTGTTTGAGGAATTAAAATTGGATAACTTACATTGTGTCACTCATAGTGGCGGCGGGGCGTGTTTGACCATGCATTTAATTCAAAAACTAATCACCCAAAATAGAAACGATAGTACCAAACTCAATAGCATCACTATGTTTGCCTGTCAAACGTATGGCGCCGTAGTGAGTCGCAAAAATTATGTCAAAATCCTCACCACCAAAATCTTCAATAGACTATTGGGCTATATACCTGCAAAAACACTCAAACTGGGCTCTGTTAATGAAAGCTATCATACGATGAACCAGTGGTATAACTGGAATCTAAATAAAAACTTCAGAAGTATGCTGACCAATCTAGACACTCACCATAATGGCCGTCTTGACTACCGACAACATATGCATAATATTGTGACGCCAATTTACTCTATTAGTGCCAAAGGCGATAACCTTATCTCTCCAACCGCTGGTTGTCGGCTGTTTTTTGACGACTTTAATAATCCTGCCAACGTATTTCGCGAGTTCTCAAAAGATCATGGTCATCTGGAAGATTATACTCATAGTCGCATCATGACGAGCCGTAACGCTGCTAAGGAAGTCTGGCCAACCGTTGCAGCGTGGATCGAAAAACATGCCAGTTGAGGCTACATGTATTCAAACGAACTTCACATAACCTAACTGAATAAGCTCATATCATTGGTTAAAATTTATAGGATTAAAAGACGATGATATGAATAACTAATGATGAAGGAATATATTATGAAGTTATATGTGATACCAGGCACATGCGCAATCGTTCCGCATACTGCACTTGAATGGACAGGCGCAGATTACGAACTTGAGATCTTAGACCATGAGGCTGTTAAATCAGAAGAGTACTTACGTATCAATCCGCAAGGTGTGGTACCTTCGATAGTTGATGGTGAGACGATCGTCACCCAAAATATTGCCACCCAAGTTTATATTGATGCCAACTACTCTGATGCTAATATCTTTGGTACCGACCATTCACCTGCGGGAAAAGCTCAGATCATGCACTGGCTGGCGTTTTTGAACGCTGATGTTCATAAAGCTTACGCGCCGCTGTTTGATCCTGATGGCTTTATTGAAGAGGAATCGGCACAAGAGAAATTAAAAGTTAAAGCTAAAGCAAATATCTCGCATCTACTACGGTTACCCAATGAACAGCTGGGCAAAGAAGAATATCTGACTGGCAGCAAAACCACCGCTGATATTTATCTGTATGTAATATTGACGTGGGCAAAGAAATTTGAGATAGACCTGTCTAAATATCATAACTTAAATGGCTTTATCAAACGTATTGAGTCTGATGCGGGATTAACTGCCGTGATTGAACAGCAAGGTTTAGAGAAAATTGAATCGTTATAGATCTCATAACGACAGTTTAATCATTAATTTTGACCCTTCTAATGTTTAGAAGGGTTTTTCTTTTGTAGCAGCTATATAGGATTCACTGATAAGCAGTAATTAAACACCGCTCAACATCTTTGCACTTGTCAGCCACTCCTATGCTGTGTCAGTATTGGCGTCACTGGATTATTTTCAACCCATAAGAAATAAGTAGTAGGAAATCGGCGTCTATGAGTGAGTTAACTGCCCAACGTACAAATAACAAAGATCAACCGAATACTAAGCAATACCGCTATTTGGTATTTATCGGTCGTTTTCAACCGTTTCATCATGGACATAAGGCAGTACTAGACAAAGCCTTAGAATGTGCTGAAGAAGTCATTATGCTCATCGGTTCGGCCAACTTGCCACGCAGCTTACGCAATCCATTTAGTGTGCCTGAAAGGTCTGAGATGATCAAAGGCGCTTTTTCAGCCGATGAGGCTGCGCGTATTCATTGCGTAGGACTGGATGATGCCCTATATAACGACACACGTTGGTTGCAATATGTCCAAGCAGGCGTGAAATCAGTCACCGTCGATCTAAATGCTGATATAGGTCTAATTGGACATTCCAAAGACAACTCATCCTACTATCTGTCATTATTTCCAAACTGGAAAGCACTGTCGGTACCAAATTATAAAAATCTATCGTCGACGCCCATTCGTGAGGGCTATCTTATGGGCGCATCACCTTGGCTATATACGCCTGAGTCCACTCACCAAGTATTGAGCGACTTTAAAGCAACTGCTGAATACCAGCGATTACATGAAGAAGCCTGCTTTATTTATGACTACAAAAAACAGTGGGAGTCTGCACCGTACCCACCGATATTTATGACCACCGATGCAGTGGTGGTGCAGTCGGGGCATATATTACTCGTAGAGCGACGTAATTTGCCAGGGCGTGGACTGTGGGCATTACCTGGTGGGTTTGTTGACCAAAAAGAGACGTTATTTGATGCCTGTATTCGAGAGCTTCGTGAAGAAACTCATTTGCAAGTTTCCGAATTGGCGTTACGTCGTTCGCGTCATAGTCAACATACCTTTGATGACCCATACCGCTCGGCTCGTGGGCG
>JARIEH010000023.1 GCA_029256865.1 Psychrobacter sp. | reverse complement strand
CGCCGCCGGCATTTAGCGACGAAACGTCTGCCTATTACGCCACTATTAATCGCAATAAAAAATCATTGACCGTCGATATCACCACTGCTGCAGGACAGAAAATTATTAAGCAGCTGGCTGCTGAGAGCGATATTGTGGTAGAAAACTTTAAGGTCGGTGGCCTAAAAAAGTACGGTTTAGACTATGACAGTCTGAAGCAAGGCAACCCGCGCCTGATTTATGCATCGTTAACGGGTTTTGGTCAGACAGGGCCAGATGCCAAGCTGCCCGGTTATGATTATATTATTCAGGGGCTGTCAGGGTTGATGAGTATCACGGGGCCGAGTGATGGTGAACCGCATAAAGTCGGTGTGGCAGTGGTGGATTTATTTGCAGGCTTGCAGCTGACGATCGGCATCCAAGCGGCGTTGCTTGCGCGGCAGAATACGGGAATGGGACAGCACGTCGATGTGGCATTACTAGACAGCGCCCTGTCCATGCTGGCTAACGTTGGTATGAATCATCTGGCTTCAGGCACAGTGCCACCACGTCTCGGCAATCAGCATCCCAATATCGTGCCTTATCAAGTGTTCTCGGGGGCAGGTAAGCAGCACTTCATCTTAGCCTGTGGCAATGATCAGCAATTTGGCAGACTCTGCCAACTACTCAAGGTTGATTGGCATCAAGACAGTCATTTTGCCACCAATCCATCACGGGTCGCCCATCGTCAGGTGTTATGCGATATGCTGGTAGAAAAGTTTGCGGAGCATCCACGTACGCATTGGCTGGACGTGTTGAGTCAAGCAGGCATACCTTGTGGGCCGATTAATAATATCGCCGAGGCCTTGGCAATGCCGCAAGCTCAGGCACGCGAGATGGTCGTGGATTTCGCAGCACAAGGTAGCCCTGTAAAAGCGCTAGGTAGTCCGATCAAGCTGTCGGCATCACCAGTCACTTATCGCACACCGCCCCCACGTTTGAGTGAACATACGGATAGTACACTGGCAGATCTGGGTTATGACAGTGACATGATAGCGAAGCTGAAAGCTGATGGTATTGTTTAATCTGAGTTTAACGTTTGACTTGAGTTTAGGGTCATAAGTAAGCATGAGCAGCCCGATTCAGTATGATGAATCGGGCTGCTTTTTTGTGTGGCTCATTTTTTGGCTAAGCTGATTGAGCACTACTAAAGCCCAGGCGCTGCTCGATTTTTTCTGCCAGCTCAATGAGTGCCGCGCTGACTTCCGCATACTTGGATGCGTACTCTGCCTGCAAAAAGCTGACCGCCATACCTGCAGTTGCATTGCCTGAGGCGTTACGAATATAGGTACCCAAGCAATACATACCATCACGCAGTTGTCCGTCATCGAGCGAGATACGACTACTGTGAATCGCACTTAACTCATCAGCTAAAGCTTCAAAACTGTTGACGCCATTAGAGGTGATTGGCTCAGGAAATTCGCCTTCGTACAATGATTCAATGGTATGGGTAGACAGAGTAGAGAGCATGGCTTTGCCGGTCGCTGAAAATACAGCAGGCACCCGCACACCCGCACGAAAGGTGAATCCGAGTGGCGCAGGTGCTTCATGGCATGCCAAAAATACCACCTCGCCCAAGTCCAGTTTCGATAAGGTGACGGTATGCTGAAGTAAAACAGGATACTGCAAAATAAGGTCTTTGAATAATTGAATTACCCCTTGCTGACGCTCATATTCACCTGCCCAATACAATAAGTAAGAACCCAAATGGAAGCGACCATCATTGTCTTTATAAATGACGTGTTTAGCCAATAAGCTCTGTAGGATATTATGAGTTGAGCTGCGTGGTAGGTCTAACTCTTTGGCGACTTGCGCCGCTGTCAATGGCTGCGATGACGCTGTAATTAAGTCTAAAATTTGAAAGGTTTTGTCCAGTGCTGGTACCGTAGTCGCAGTCATAAGTTACCTATATGAAGAGGATGAAATAAT
The DNA here is from genome assembly GCA_029256865.1 of Psychrobacter sp. The sequence goes on along the minus strand of JARIEH010000023.1, from coordinate 2,401 downwards.
CAATGTGCAAAATAATGCACAAAAAGACAAATAAAACCGTAATAAGGGTTGCAAATAGTAGCATATCATTCTTATAATGATGTCTCTTATATGGAATCAGTGTTCAGTATATTGAACAATACTGTAGTTATCAATATGTGATTATCAATAGTTGTATATGAATCAAAGATTTTATAAAAGCTATTCATAGGTTTTACATTATCTGATAACTGTTTTAATAAAAATTCCTATGATCCTAATAACTGCCAAGCTTACCGACAAGGAGTGTTGATATGCTAAAGCTATCAAACCAAGATCTCATCAAACAACAGTGTCTGATCAAAAATGGCTGGCACGCTGCCAGTGACGCCGCTACTATTGACGTGAGCAATCCGTTCAATGGCGAGATTATCGGTACTGTACCAAGCCTGACCACAGAAGATGTCAATGACGCTGTTGCCTATGCTCATGAAGTACAAGCAGCGTGGGCGGCCAAGACTGCTCAAGAGCGTGCAGATCTGTTGCAAAAATGGGCAGATCTTATCGATGCCAATAAAGAAGATCTGGCTATCATTATGACTGTTGAGCAGGGCAAGCCTTTAGGTGAGTCGCGAGGTGAGATAAGTTATGCCAATAGCTTTATTCGCTGGTTTGCAGAAGAAGGCAAACGCGTATACGGCGATGTTATTCCTGCCAATAAGTCGCAACTGCGTCACGTCATTTTGAAACAGCCAGTCGGTGTTTGTGCGGCCATTACGCCTTGGAACTTCCCATCAGCCATGATCACTCGCAAGGCTGCTCCAGCGCTGGCGGCAGGCTGTACCATGATTATTAAACCGGCCACCGAAACCCCATTTTCCGCTTTAGCACTGGGTGCCTTAGCCGAGCAAGCGGGTATTCCAGCAGGCGTCATCCAAGTAGTGACGGGCAAATCATCCGTCATCGGCGATATCCTAACCAGCGATACACGTATTCAAAAACTGTCTTTCACAGGCTCTACGGAAGTGGGTCGTACCTTGATGGCTCAATGTGCGCCAACCGTCAAAAAACTGTCATTAGAGTTGGGTGGTAATGCACCGTTCATCGTCTTTGATGATGCCGATCTCGAAAAAGCGGCTGAAGGCTTGATTGCTTCTAAATATCGCAACGCGGGCCAAACCTGTGTTTGTGCCAACCGTGTGTACGTTCAAGACAGTATTAAAGATGAGTTTTTAAATGTATTCATCAAAAAAGTGGCTGAACTAAATGTCGGCAACGGCTTGGAAGCGGGCGTTGATATCGGCCCTCTGATTAATCAGAAAGCGTTAGAAAAAGTTCAAGCCTTATTAAAAGATGCATTGGATAAAGGTGCGACACTGGTTGCTGGCGGCAGTACGAATAGCGCATCAGAACTGACCTACAATCCAACTGTCATTACTGATATTAGTGGTGAGATGGATATTGCACACGAAGAAATTTTTGGTCCTATTGCCACCATCTTTACCTTTAAAGATGAAGAAGAAGTCATCCGTAAAGCCAACGATACTATTTATGGTCTTGCCGCTTACTTCTATAGTGGCGATTATGCGCGCTCATGGCGAGTTTCCGAAGGCCTTGAGTATGGCATCATTGGTCATAATACAGGTCTGATCTCTACAGAAGTCGCACCCTTTGGCGGTGTGAAGCAATCTGGCTTTGGGCGTGAAGGCTCAAAATACGGTCTTGAAGAGTATGTTGTGACTAAGTACTGGTGCTCTGATATCAGCTAATTTTTGTGTTGTACATAAAATTAATACCACCCAATATTAGTACTCCCAAATATCTAGTGCTTATTAGATAAATCGCCACTGAATAGCTGGCACTTACGTTAAAAAAGAGAAAAGGACATTCTTATGACTACTACTAATAAATCATTGCTTGAGCGCCGTAAAGCAGTTTTACCAACCGGACTGGGTGTTGCCTTTCCTGTCTTTGCCGCAAAAGCAAAGAACTCAGAAGTTTGGGATATCGAAGGCAATCGTTATATCGACTTTGTCGGTGGTATCTCTGTACTAAATACGGGTCACAGCCATCCTAAGATTACCCAACGTGTGCATGAGCAGCTTGATAAGTTCACTCATACGGCTGCACAAATGATCAACTATGAATGCTATGTGGATCTTGCAGAAAAGCTTTGCGAGAAGTCACCCATCAGCGGTGCCAAAAAAGCTTTCTTTTTAACCACTGGTGCTGAAGCGGTCGAAAACTGCATCAAGATTGCGCGTGCGAAAACGGGTCGTCCAGGTGTCATCTCTTTCGTTGGCGGCTGGCATGGTCGCACCTTAATGTGCATGAGCTTAACGGGTAAAGTGTTGCCATACAAAAAGAACTTTGGCCCTATGCCAGGTCCAGTCTTTCATGCGCTGTTCCCTGCTGAAGAGCTGAATGTCACTGAAGCACAAGC
>JARIEH010000152.1 GCA_029256865.1 Psychrobacter sp. | reverse complement strand
TGATCGCAGTGTTATCTGGCGTCGTTTCTTGAAGTGATAGTGCTTCTTGGGAGTGATTGCTCTGAGTATCAGCTGGTTGAATAAACTGAGCCTGCGTGATATTAATTTGAGTAAATGTCTTCAGCTCACGCTTGCCTGTCGCAAACAACTGTAAAGGCTCAAACAGCGGCGCACCCTTTTTACCAATACCATGTACGACACCATGCTGCTGAGAAAATAGGTAGTAAAGCGCGCGCTTTTCTTGGTAAGGACGCTGGTGTAATAAATAACCCACTAATGCTTCATTACGCATCTATTATCACCTCAGCGTCAATCTAACACCAAATATTGGTTACTAATTAATAACCAAGGCTTGTCAGCGCACGCTCATCATCCGACCAACCACGCTTAACTTTTACCCACAACGTTAACATGACTTTTTTATCAAATAGCTGTTCCATGTCTTTACGCGCGTCCATACCAACTTGCTTAATACGTTGGCCTTTTTCACCGATCACAATGGCTTTTTGTCCATTACGCTCTACATATATCGTCGCATCAATGAAAGTACATGCTTTACGTGGACGACCAGTTTTAGGATCTTTATGAGCCGCTTCATCTTTAAATTGGTCAATCTGTACGGTTAAATCATAAGGTACTTCATCACCAGCACTACGCATAATTTTTTCACGGATGATTTCGCTGGCCAAAAATCTCTCAGAGCGATCTGTGATTTGGTCAGTATCATAAATGGGTGCGGCATTCGGCAGATGCGAAGCAATGACCTCTTCTAGGCGATCAAGGTTTTGGCTCTTGAGTGCTGAGACAGGGACAATATCAGCAAAATCAAAACTATCGTTAAAGGTTTCGATAAGTGGTAACAGCGTGCCTTTATCCTTTAAGGTGTCGGCTTTATTAATAACCAATACCACGGTTAGATTGGTCTCACCAAGCTTTTGCAATGTCAATAAATCATCGTCACGCCACTGATCAGAATCCACTACAAACAATACTAAGTCTACGTCTACTAACGCCGATATGGCGGCTTTATTCATGCGCTCATTGATGGCACGCACTTCATTACGATGAATACCAGGCGTATCTACAAACACCGCCTGCATATCATTAGTGCTTAAAATACCATGGATACGATGACGGGTGGTTTGCGGCTTGCGTGAAGTAATCGATAACTTCTGACCTAATAAATGATTCATTAGGGTCGACTTACCGACATTCGGACGGCCAACGATCGCCACATAGCCCGCTTTAAAACCCTCTGCAATAGGCGTGCTACCACTAGGCGCAAAAAAGCTATCGATAGCATCATTGTTTTCAAAAGCAGCGTCATTATCAGTTTCAATATCATTTTGCTGCTGAGTAGTTTCTAATGATTGACCTATTTTTCTGCTTTCTTGTGCTTTTTCTGCGGCATTCAATTGGTTGGTGTTTGTATTTTCTGTCATATTATTAATAGTATCTTCTGGATTAGATGGCACGTCAGTATGATTGCTCATAAGATGATCCTGTGGGGTTTATATCGGTCGAGTCTGGTGGCAAACATGATGCGATCATCATATTGGTGTAAACCATGTAGACTAGACCATTATGTAATTAGCAGCTTATTGCTGAATGTTTTGAAACGTAGGCGTTATTTGTTGTAAGTAATGGCTAAAAATATCTGCCTTAAGACTAACAATAATTTAAAGGCGCTTCTTATAGACTCCAGGGAGTTTGTGCAACTGGTTTATCATGAGCTCAGCGGCTTTTTGCTCGGCAATACGGCGACTCTCACCAGATTCAGTAATATCAGGACAATTACTAATATTAACCTGACAACGCACGACAAATATCTGATGCGGCGCATTACCGCGAGTCTCTACCAACTCATAGTGTGGCAAATCAAACTGCTTAGACTGTAGCCACTCTTGCAAACGGCTTTTGGCATCTTTAAGAACTCGTTGTTCATTGACGTTATTTATTAAATCACCATACCACGCAAGTACGCAGTTTCGTGTCACTTCCATGTCCTTGCTGTCTAAATAAATAGCGCCAATAAGCGACTCCACTGCATCAGCCAATATCGAGGCACGATTACGTCCGCCCCCTTTACGTTCGCCAATACCTAGTATTAAATGGTTAGACAGCTCTAGATTTTGCGCAATCGTCACTAAAGATTCTTGCCGCACTAAGGTAGCACGCATACGCGTAAGACGACCTTCATTCTGCTCAGGATATCGATGATATAAGGCTTCACCAACGATCATCCCTAATAGCGCGTCACCTAAAAACTCCAATCGTTCATAGTTTTTTTTGCTATCAAATGAGCGATGGGTCAAAGCCAGTTTTGGTAAGCTCAAGTCGCCAAACTTATAACCTAGCTTGCGTGTCAATACTTCCAGACGCTGAATAAAGTCTGAGCTGATAGGCAAAG
>JARIEH010000310.1 GCA_029256865.1 Psychrobacter sp. | reverse complement strand
CAGATAATCTATCTGAATGAATAATACGCAAAAATCATAGTAACGCAGGATAGACTTGCTATGATTTTGTATCGCTGCGTGCAGAGCCCAAATACTGTACGCAGCTGTCTTTTTGTCCATCGATGACGTCTACTGCGCCATTGACCATATACTGGGCAAAGTCAGCAGCCAACCATAGATTGCCTTGATAAGTGCTTTCGGCATCCAAACGGATATGTCCCATGTTTGGTATCTCACTATTGGGATTATCGAAGCTTTGATAACGGGCGCTGAAGTGAGTCAGTATTAAATTAGGCAGACCCATATCTTGCGCAAACTGACCGACTTGCGCGGCGCTACTGTGCATCGGGTCATAGTCTGAATGACTGGCTTGGTCCGAGTGATTGGCTTGCATCTTAGCCTGCACTTTTGAGAGCCCTTCCGCCGTATAAGTCGCCTCATGTACCAGCAGATCTGTATCACTAAGTGCAGCGCTCAAGCAAGCTGGCGTGTCATTATCGCCCGCTACCACGATTCTGCTACGCCGCTCTTCATTATTGACATAATCTTTCGAGCATAGCTGCTTGCCATCCTCAGTAGACACATCTTCACCCTGTTGTAACTTTCCCCATAACTCGCTGGCTGGTATGCCTTCTGCCAGCAATTTATCGGTATTCAGGATGCGACGACTGATGGTCTGAGTCATACCAAACCCATAACAAGGGACGCGATGTGATAAGGGATGAATATCAATCGTCAGCTGCTGTTGCTTGTCTAAATGGATATCTACTTTAGCGCTATTTTCATTGTCTTGTTGCGATAGTAAATCTTCGATGGCCATAAAGTGGATGACAAATGGAAAGTATAGTTCAATGGTGAGCGTTACAGTATCTAGTAATTTAGCGATCGCTTTTGGTGCGATAAGCGTCAGTGGCGCACTCCGTCCTGACATGGCAGCACTGGCAAGCAGTCCAGGCAGCCCATAACAGTGATCACCGTGCACATGGGTAATACAAATAGCGGTGAGCTGATGCAGCGACAGTTTGGTATGCAGCAATTGCTGCTGCGTACCCTCACCACAATCAATTAATAACCATGGACGCGATTTTTTACTCTGTTGCTTGGAACCTGACAGATACGGATTAAGGCACTCAACGGCCAGCGCAGTGACATTACGCTGCTTGGTCGGTACACCTGCTGATGTGCCCAAAAAAGTCAGTTGTAGCATGGCTTATCATTCACAGTACAGAAGTTAGTCATAGATATAAGGCCAGAGGATTCAGTTTATAGTCGCTCGCATAGGATAGTCTTAGCACCCTCAACGACTTGCCCGCCACTGGCAAAGCATTGATTCACCATGCTTGATTCATGAGATTTCCAGCCGCCATAGAAGCTTGCTATACACAATAAGACCACGAGCAGCTTTTGTGACCAAGCTTTAATGGATACTTGCTGCGCATTCATTTGCTGTCTTGCAAGCCTATCGGCATCAGTCTCCGTGGTTTTAGTAGGGAGTTTATTAGGGTCGGTCATTGTTTTACCTTTTGAGAGTTCTTGCTATACTGAGTATAAAACTTGCTTAAAACTGGATGCTACCACCCTTGGCTTCAGCACGTTTAAAGGCGTCACGTTCCTGACAGCGTTTCAACCAGATCAGTATGTTTGCATATTTAACCTTATCCAATCCTTCACCAGCATTGGTAGCGACGACGGCGAGGTGCATTTGAATATCAGCAGCGCTAAAAGTATCGCCAGCAAACCAATGATTGTCTTGTAGCTGCTGCTCCATCATTGTCAGCATCTTTGTCAAACTACTGCTAATCATATTGTTTTCGACTTGCTTACGAATACTTTTGCTAACAGGTTTGATGAGTAGTGGCGATTTTTCGACGACTTTGGTAAATACCAGGCGCATCACCAATAGCGGCATGATTGAAGCCTCAGCGAAGTGCAGCCAAAAAGTATAAGCTTCCCATGCCTCTTCATTATCATCCGTAGGCTTAAACCTTTGTTCTTTATCATAGTGTTTGAGTAGGTATTCGATGATAAAACCAGATTCAACCAGTGGCCGCTCATTCACTTCTAATATAGGCGTATGACCGAGTGGATGGATTTGCTTTAAACTCTCAGGCGCACGAAACGCTTTATTGCGCTGATAGCAAGTCAGTTGATAGTCGACATGCAACTCTTCTAACAACCATATGATCCGAAATGAGCGTTAATTTTCTAAATGATGCAGGTGTAACATAGACTTATCCTCATAGTAGTGAATGCTGATGAATTAGATTTATATTTGACTCAGCAAAATATTTTAAAGCGCATTTTCAATGGCGCAGAGTGACATAAATTTTCTGTTGATAATAACGCACTTGTCCTATTATTAATATCACTAAGACATGCAACCCTCTCGAAAACATCAAGAAAACAGTCCCTATGCAGTCAATTTTGATTCGTTAAGCTTTGATTGATAGTGTTGTCACTGGTTATTAGCCAATCACATTAGGACGTATTAAACATCTTATCGTATGGAAGCTTTCTACTTGGAATATAATTGCTCAATCTTATATGACATCTTATCTATTTTGTGCTGATAGCGTCTGATTTTACGGAATCGATGCGCGGTTAATACACCTTGAATACGGCGGTTTTTTAGACGACGACGCGGTGGAAAGCTGCCAACTTGCGGCTCATTGTAACCATGCAGCCGATTATCACGGCGGCGTGCTAGATAACCAAGCGCGCTATCCAAAATCATAATCATCAGTGCGACAAAGATCATAGCATACATCAATACAGAGCCACCTTCATCGACACTTTGATGCAAAATAGTGATAGAAAATATAAACAAAAATATCGGCTCAAGATAACACAAAGTGCCAAACAAAGAGACTGGTAGCTTACGGCTCGCAACCATCGTGAGCGACATCGCAGCCGTACTGATGATGCCCAATAACGGCAACAAATACCAAAGCTTACTGGTCGTGATTGCAAGCTCAAAACCACCGCTGACATATAGTGCTACTAACACCACTGGTAACAGTAACACCAAGTCAGAGATAAGTCCTGTGATTGGCGGTACTGCTAATTTACGACGCAATAAATAATAAGGCGGATATCCCAAACAGACAAACAAGGTCGCCCAAGATATCGTACCGTATTGAAAGACCTCATAAGCAATACCTGCGCCTGCACAGAGAGTTGCAAGCCACTGCAGCTGACTCATCTCTTCATTATAAAAAAACCGACCAACCATAATCATGATCATCGGGTATAAAAAATACCCCAAAGTGACATCAAGGCCATAGCCATTCACTGGTGCCCACATAAATATCCAAATTTGTGCGCCCAAAATCGGAGT
>JARIEH010000213.1 GCA_029256865.1 Psychrobacter sp. | reverse complement strand
GCCAAAGAAGGAGAGACCATCCCAGATTCTGTGTAACTGCCATTTAGATTAAATGTCTGCTGATACGGTCATCAAACATAATCATAAAGCGATTTAGAGCAGACGTCCAGTTACGAATGGGCATACCTCAGTGGAACTAGTGTATTGCACTGCTAAACACAGCGAAAATGATTAACAGACTACTCTATTTAGACTTTAATTATGGAACCACTTAAAACAGACTGCTAATCTAGCCTTGTATATCAAGGTAAGCTATAACCGTCATTAAGAGTTTGGACAATGATCACTTGAGCTAATCACTCTACCATCGCTTAGACGGTACGCCAATAAAGCATTACCCCAAACGCAGCCACCATCGAGTGCGCGAGCATGTGGCAAGTCTACCTGGCCTCTTAATGCCGCCCAATGTCCAAATAATATCTTGCGCTCACGTGGCACTTGCCATTCAAACCACGGTAAAAACCCCTCTGGCATCTGCTCATCGAGACTTGCAGTAAAGCTGAACTCAAGCGTTCCGTCTTGGTTACAAAGACGCATACGAGTGAAGTAATTGGATATCGCCCGCAGCTTAGTAAAGCCCTCAATGTTATCATGCCAATGATCGGCAGTTTTGCTATAAAGCTTCGGCAACAATTGATCAAGTTGCTCTAAACCGCCTCGTAACGGTGCTTCTAACTGCTGTGCGTATTGTGCCGCATCACTGATAGACCAATGCGGCGGTATACCAGCATGTACCAATACCGTGTGCTCATCAGGATACGCTAAAATCGGCTGATGCCGTAACCAATGCAGCAGCTCATCGCTATCATCGGCCGCCAATATCGGCGCAGTTTTGTCCTTCTTCTTTATCTTAGTCGCGCCGCGCCATACAGCGAGCAAATTCAAATCATGATTGCCCAGAACAGTCGCAGCAGCACCCTGCTCACATAGCGCTTTTACATCACGTAACGTGCTTAACGAATCCTCTCCACGTGCGACCAAATCGCCCGCAAACCACAGCTTATCTTGTGTAGGATCAAAATCTATGGTCTGAAGAAGTTTTTGATACG
>JARIEH010000265.1 GCA_029256865.1 Psychrobacter sp. | reverse complement strand
TACAGCGTATTAATGTCACCGTCATACGGTTGGCGTCGCTGCCAAGCTGCATGATCAATTTTCATGCGTGGTAATTGCCACAACTCCCCGCGAAAGTACACGACATAGCGTCGTCTTTCAGGATTAACAAAAATAGCATCTATTGGACGCAGTGGCATAAATTTAGTCATCTCGTTGTCAAAGGATTAAAGACTTATTTACCTAATTACTTAGCGGTTTAAGAACGGAGTTATCATAATATTAGTTTTGGTGAATGTATAAGCGACTAATAGTGAATGATAATAGCAGTAAGGTTTAAGGTTAAGACAAGGCGACAATGATTGTCGCAAGCTTCATGCCATTTTGGTAGTGCGCTAGTAAATGACTGGTATCAATGGCACAATATCTGCATGAACCAAGGATCGTTTATTTACCCTATCATTCACGCCGTCATCTTAGCAGAAATATATAGCAGGTACGACAGCTAAAACATCGAATCCTGTTTTAGCCAACGATGATATCGTATACTTTATTCTCCTATTTTCTTACCTTTAAACCTTTATTAGTAAAAGCTTATGTGATGATTGTGTCTGTCTTATGGTCGGCTTTTAGCATGCTTCTTACCTCATTGTCATAATTAGAATATTACCTATGTTTACGATTATTCAATCCCACCGTACCGAGCTTTTGGTCGAGCAATTATTAGACGTTTATAAGTCTAAAAACCAGCCTATATTTGAAGAGTTTATCGTCATTGTGCCTTCGATGGTGCTTGGTGATTGGCTGGATAAATCTATTGCAAGCCAAGCGGGTATTAGTACGTTAGTCACGACGACGTTTTGGGGGCAGTATCAGTGGACACTGATGCAAAAGGTGTTGGCTGAGCATAATACTTGGCTTGAGGACAATCAGCGCACGCAAGAAATCATTACCGTACCAGAAGTGGCAGTACTGACTGGCTCAGTGATGCAGTGGCGGTTGTTTGGTTACTTTACCTACTATCAAGCACAGATTATGACAGATGAAAAGCATCCGCTCTATCCGTTGCTGTCGGCGCTGATAGATGATGAAGCAGATCGTAGTCAGCAAGATACGCGCTTATGGTCGCTTGCGACTGATTTTTCGCGGGTATTTGGCCGTTATTTGAATCACCGTGACGATTGGTTATCGCTATGGTCACAGAACAAAGCGGTAGACGTAGAGACGCTAGTCGCTGAGAAGGATAAGCTAACGCTAGAGTTTGATCAGTATGCTGGCATGACACCTGAGTGGTTGATCGCACATTATGTAGAGCTAGAGGCGGCGCAGCGGCATCTATGGCGTCTGTTATTTGCCTCTGTTTATGAGCATCGTTCTGCTATTGAGCGCCGATTTTGGGAGATTATGACCAAGGATGGTAGTGAGACGGGCGTCGATATTAAGTCTATCTTGCCAACACAGTTGCACATTTTTACGATTCAGCAGCTGCCACAAAACGAATTAGATTTTTTACAGCGGTTGTCTAAGTACCTCGATATCACCTTGCTACATTACAATCCATCGCAACTTTTTTGGGCCGATATTGTCGATAAGCAGTGGCTACAGCGCCAGCAGGTGATCAATCCTGACAGTGTGTTTTTGCGTGATTACGGGCATACCTTGTTATCACGTCTTGGCAAACAATCGCGTGAGACTTTTGCAATGCTGGCAGGGCTGTCTGGTAATGAGGATAAAGATGGTTTTGTATTGGACTGGCAGGATAAGTTTGATATAGAAGATGCGCAACAGATTCCATCAATTAGTCATAATGATGGGCGGCCAATGAGTCTGCTTGCGCACCTGCAAAAAGACGTGCTGATGCTTGATGAAAGCTCAACTCAACAAGTAGCTGCAGGACGTTTGAGTGCCGCGCTTGGGGCGCAAATGATGTCTCATTTAGAAGAGTCACAAGAAGATACTGAGGTTAATAGTTCTGGAAACCATCATAAGAATAGCCTAAGCAGTAGGAATGATGGTGATTATTCAGAGCAGCAAAAAGAGCAGTGGTACAGTGATGATACGCTAAAAAATAAACACCATGAGCAATCACGCCAATGGAACATCTCTCAGTATGACAATAGCCTAAGTATTCATTCTTGTCATAATCTCCAACGTCAACTTGAAGTGCTGCGCGGCATGATTGGACACTGGCTTAATGAGGCCAATGATAATGGTAGCATGCGTCACTTATCTGACATCGTCGTACTACTGCCAAATGTTGAGCGTCATCATGACTTGATTACTTCAGTATTCGTACAGGGTAAAGGGCAAGATGGTCTTACGCTACCCGCCAAGGTGACAGGGGTGGTTGATAAGTCAATTCGCCAACTCTGGGAAGCTATCAGTGGATTTTATAGTTTGCTCGGTAGTGATACGGCGCGTTTTGAAGCAGCAGTGGTTATGGATTGGTTGATGCTGCCGCCACTGTATGAGAGCCTTGGCTTAACTCATGAGCAGATGAGTCGTGGCTGTGATTTGTTGGAGC
>JARIEH010000101.1 GCA_029256865.1 Psychrobacter sp. | reverse complement strand
GGTGAGTATAAAGACATCTTAAGTCTGTCACGTCCACTAAGTAACTACGAAGAACAGCATGTCGAAAAGGTGCTGGGCAATACCCATAAACACTTCATCAACGCAGTAAAAGAAGGCCGCGGTGACCGTTTAAAAAATCCAGAAGATAACAAACTGTTTTCAGGATTGTTTTGGACAGGTGAGCAATCAATCGAGTTAGGATTGGCAGATAAAAAAGGTAGTATTGCTAGCTTAGAAAGACAGTTAAAGCTCAATAATGTAGTGAATTATACGCCAAGAGATCCATTCCAGTTGTTCATGGAGCGTTTTGCGGTGAAACTGGGCGCAGGCATTGGTTCAAGTGTTAATCTTGATGTTTTACCAAAAGAAGATGGTAATGTTGAGATGCGCTAAGTATTTTCTATAGTAGATTTAATGGGTATGATTATTAAGGCTGAGTGTATGCTTATACTCAGCCTTAATTATGTACCAAACAATTACGAGAACCCCCCGAGAGCCTGTCATGAGTGAACTAAGCTTACAGACCTTTGCGTCATTATCTGTATCGCAAAAAACACAAAAGCCTGTCATACATTTTGCCCATGCTAATGGTATGCCAAGTGCTGTCTATCAGCCATTCTTTGCCGGACTGTCTGAGTTTTTTACCATCGAATATATTCCGATGTTGGGTGTCGATCCAGATTACCCTGTTGATGATCACTGGCGCAGCCTGACCCAACAAATTATTGATAGTGTAGAACGTACTTGCGAGCAGCATGGCGTGACACAAGTAGTTGCCATTGGTCACTCGCTCGGTGCTATGTGTACCTTGCAGGCGCTGTATCGTGCACCTGAGCGCTTTAGCCAAGCAGTGTTGATGGATCCCCCTTGGATTTATGGGACAACCAGTTTTCTTTGGCATTTGGCTAAGACGGCTGATAGATTGCCACTGATGAATAATCGCTTAATGGATAAGCTGTCGCCTTCTGGTATTTCTAAAAATCGCCGAGATGTGTGGGACAGTCGCGAAGAGGCTTATGAGAAGATGCGCCATAAAGGTTTTTTTAAGAATTTTGATGAGCGCAGTTTCCAAGGGTATATCGAGCATGGCTTACATGACTGTGCAGATGGTAAGGTAACTCTGGCTATTTCCAAAGCGGTTGAAGTAGACGTATTTCGTACCAATCCTTCTTGGTATTGGCTAGTACCTAATCGTAGACCCAAACCACCAGTCACCTTAATCATTGGTCAGGACAGTATCTTTTTAAAACAGAAATTTCCAAAAAAAGTGCAAATGCGCTTGGGTATTCCTTATGAGACTCATGCAGGTGGTCATATGTTCCCCTTGGAGTATCCAGAGTCTGTCTCGGCACAAGTTCTAGCGCTTATTAAGCAGCAGCTAACGACTTAAAGTAGCCAACTATTATTAAGAGTAGGCTCTCTATAAGAGCCGACAGATTACCCTTTTGAGTTGCTGTTATATGGCCAATCATAATAAGCTAGACCCTGTTTCTGTTTTGGATAATACCACTTCTCAGCCTAACTCTGGGCGTGGTCATGCGCCATTATTTTCACGTTTGGGCGTGTTTTTACTAATCATTGGTATGGTTATGGCTTTCTTTATCAGCCAGTTGGTAGGAATATATGTGGCAGGAAAGTTGTTATTGCCAGCAGTACAGACTGCGACAGTGGCTGATGTCTTTCTTTTTGGTGGTAATAATGGGACGGTGGTAAGCGTTTCAATTCTCATCAGCTGTGGGTTAATAGTCGCACTGAGCGTTTTGATCTTATATCTAAAATCTGCTGATATACGTCAGTATTTGGCGCTCAAACCGTTTTCGTTAGTGGTCGGTATGGGGCTGCTTGGGTTGCTCATTCTCTTTATGATTGGTAGTCAGGCGTTGACATATGTGTTGGATAAATCACCCTTGGTGTTTGTCGATCCTTTATATCAATCTGTCAATTCAGTATGGCTGCTGGTTTTTGTGATGGTGATTGTCGCGCCGATATACGAGGAGTTGGTGTTTCGAGGTATTTTGTGGTCGGCCATCGCTGAGCAGTTTTCTACGACCCCATATTCAGAGCAGCGCGGTGCGCTAGTCGCCAGTATTGTCACCAGTCTTATTTTTGCCCTTATTCATTTGCAATACGGTGTTTATGAGATCAGCACCATCGTGGTACTGGCATTGATATTTAGTTATGCGCGCATCAAATCATGCTCTTTGATATTACCGATACTACTACACATTATTAATAATGGCGCAGCGATGTGGCAGTATTTATCGCAAGTTGCTTAGTTTAGCGCTAGTGGTTTACTTAGGAGCTAGGCGTTGTTAGGCATTAGGATTTAATTGCAACACCTCACATGCCGCTTGTTTGATATCTGTAATCGTTAACTGCGGCTTACCGCTTAGAGCTTGTCGCCATTTTCGGGCACCAGTTAAGCCTTGAAATAATCCTAAATAATGTCGCGTCATCGTAGGTAGCGCTTCGCCTTTTGCAACTTGTTCTTCTAAGTAGGGATACAGCTGCGCCAAAATCTCCGAGCGTTTCGGTACAGGTTGACCCCACAAACTATTGGTCTCTGCTAATAGATAGGGGTTGTGATAAAATGCCCGCCCGATCATCACACCATCGATATGCTGCAAGTGTGCGGCAATATCTGCTACGGTATCGATACCACCATTGATCTCGATATCAAGCTCTGAGAAGTCCTGCTTTAGACGGTAGACATCCTCATAACGCAGCGGCGGTATCTCACGGTTTTGTTTGGGACTGAGCCCTTGTAGCCATGCAGTACGTGCATGCACAATGAAGCGTGTACAGCCAGCCGCTGCGACTGTCTGCACGAATTGCGACATAAACTCATAACTGTCAAAATCATCAATACCAATACGATGCTTAACCGTCACTGGAATGTCGACGGCCGCTTGCATGTGCTTTACCAAATCAGCAACCGTTTCCGGCTCAGCCATCAAACAGGCACCAATCTTATTATGCTGTACGCGGTCGGATGGGCAGCCGACATTAATGTTCACCTCATCATAGCCATGCTGCTGAGCAAATTCAGCGCATTGGCTCATCTCCCTAATATCCGCGCCACCCAACTGCAACACAAGCGGATGCTCGAGGGCATCAAAGCGTAAGTGTCGTGCACGATTGCCATGTAGCAGCGCACCCGTACTGATCATCTCGGTATATAGGTAAACATAGGGGTTAAAAAGCCGCGCAAAATAACGATAGTCTGTGGTAGTCCAGTCGATCATAGGGGCGACCGAGAGGCGCTTATTGGTCATATCAAGCATGGTATTACCTTTAATTTTTTTATGCGTTCAATATCTATCTGCTATGAGTTAACTTAAACATGGTCAATCTAAACAAGTTGATTGATTTGTTTGAATTCGGGTAGATTGTAAAAATAAAGCCCCATGATTATTCCGATAAAGCCAATAAAGGCAATATATAATGCCGGTGAAAAACTCACAAAAACAGTGGCATAGCTCAGCGCAAAGGGCAGTAAGCCACCTACGATACCATAGGTCACATTATAAGAGAAAGCCATCCCAGTCAGGCGTACATTGGTTGGGAATAATTGCACAAAAATCGCTGGTACCATACCGATGATGCCTGCACAAAAACCTAAAAGCGCATACATAATCAATATATAATCACCGCCCGCTTCTAAATGATAGAAAAAAGCAAAAACTTGCGCAATTAATAGGGCAGACCCAATGACTAAAATTTTACCGAAGTTCTGATAATTAGAAAGAATGCCATAAAACAGACAGCCCAAAACCATGAATATAATGCCAAGGCTGTGCGAAAATCCAAATAAATCATTGTCTATTGTAAAGCGTAGTTTGATTAACTTTGGCAGAAGAAGCACCACGACGGTGGTGAGACTAGAGATAATCAATGTCAATATCATGCCAATGAATAGTGAATGTTTGCAATGTTTAAAAAGTAGACTCACTGGCTTTGTAAAACATTTACTGGGTTTTTGCGCTTTCATCTCAATAAAGAATGGCGATTCGCTGATAAAGCGCCATGCCAGTAGCGGCAAAAAGCTTAGAATGGCTGCAACAATAAATGGTAAGCGCCAACCGTCAGTTATTAACTGCTCTGTGGTCATAGA
>JARIEH010000123.1 GCA_029256865.1 Psychrobacter sp. | reverse complement strand
AAATCGGTAGCGAAAGCATCAAACACCTCAAAAATCGCATCATAATCAGTAACATCTAATACGCGATACTCAATACGAATATCAGCATAACGATCCATAAGCTCAGCTTTTAGTTGCTCTAGGCGTTCTGTACGGCGGGCACATATGGCTAGATTATAACCAAGCTTGGCAAAGATTCGTGCCATGCCTTCGCCAAGTCCTGAGCTGGCACCCGTGATCAAAACGGTTCTTTCTCGGCCAACTTGCGACTTCGTTAACCCTTTTAAATAGCGTGCAGGCTGAATCGCACTTAAGGTCTGATCTTTACCTTGCTTGGCTGTCTGCGTTACCAAATTCATTAATTTATTTTGCATAAGCAGTCCCTTATATAGTCATGCGTTCATAAAACTTAGAAAAGAATGAAGGTGTGTTTGATAATTCGATCATGGCACTGACACCCTACATTATAGTGACAATATCTTGATAAATGAGTGCGGATATGTATCAAAAAACCTAAAAAATCGCTATCAACGTTTATCCTAGCGCCAAGTGACAAAACGCTTGCCATCTGAAAATAAGTGACTGTATTCATTTAACGACAACAGTTGCGGTACTTGATCCCTGACAGTGATGGCCGTCACACCAGTATTTACAAGGCTTCTATTAATTTGGTAAGCGATCTGACTGCCTTGCCGTAATAATTGAGCGGTGATCGCAGCAATTACCCCTCCTGAAGTAAACACCAATACCGTGCTGTCACTTTCTAAATGAGTGAGCTGTGATACTTGCTGACGTACCTGCTCGAGCGCTTGCTGAGCGCGCACGTTAAACTGCGGCCAACTTTCTAAATAATCTTTATCATTGTCTCCCTCATGCCAGCGCTGTAGAGCTAAATCAAATAATTCAGCCAAGCGTTGTTTTGGTACCTCTGCTTTAGCAATCTCTGACGCAATCGCTTCTTGACTGGTGAATGCAGGGTTAGATTTGATAAACACGTCTTTATGATTAAACTCATTAAAGCTCTCAATCAAATAGCTATCAGGAGCCGTCAAATCTAACGCGGGTAGCGCAAGACTGGCCGCTACTGAAGGCTGATAAGCTTCCCAAAAGTAACGCGCTGAGTCCTGTTGTCTTGACAAGCTACCCGTAAATATCGCATCGATACGACGCTGGGTGGTCGCATAGTGCTGACCCAATAGGCTGGCCTGTAGGCCACCTAACTCTGATAGCTGATCATAGTTTTGTTGTCCGAACGATGCTTGGCCGTGGCGTGCCAAGAGAATAGTTGTCATAACCATACTGCCTGTTTTTATAAATAATGATTCTATCAATAATAAAATATGTTTGATAAAGCTTGGAGCAAAGTGAAGCTATTTTTATAAGGCGCTATTTAGGTAGTTGCTCAAAATAACTTTTTGGTAATATGCCTTTAATGACGGCCTGCACTGGGCTTGGGAGCTTCTCAATAGTAGCCATATCGACACCCATGTCTTGCAAATGCGGCTGCACATGGCTGTTAAATAGCGACTCACCTTCGTATTGTGCAATCAATTTCAGACACTTAGCATGAAGCACATGGTTGATAATCCAAAAGTTTTTGAAGGCCGGGTTTTGAGTTTGTTTGTGATAGTAGCGATAATAAATCTGCTGCACAATACCTGCTAAGCGAAACAGACCAAACACTTCATAAAATGTCCAGTTGTCTACTTGTAGACCCATACGCTCAAGATAATAATCAACCACTTCATCACGGGTCATCATACCTTCTAAATGCGTCGGTTGACGGCGCGATTGCTGCATGATGATATTGTCATCTTTCTCAATCCAATAAGCGAGCGCGCTGGCTAAGTCCATCAATGGATCGCCTAAGGTCGCCATTTCCCAATCGAGTACACCGATCACTTTGGTAGGATTAGCAGCGTCTAAGACTATATTGTCAAAACGCCAATCATTATGGATGACGCAGGTTTTAATATCGACGGGTGTATGCTTCTTCAGCCACTGACGTACCAACGCAAAGCTTGGCACATTGGGTGTCTTTGCTTTCACATAACGCTGATCCCAGCCAGTGACTTGACGCTCGCAATAACCCTCACCACGACCCAGTGCCACTAGGTCAGGATTGTCTTGGTAATCTACTTGATGCAACTCAATCAAGGCATCTATCACATTGGTACATAGCTCACGCGTTTGGGTAGAAGTTAAAGCAATTTCTTTTGGCAAGTTGGCACGTGGAATAATACCTTCCATCCGCTCCATCACATAGAAGTCTGCACCAATAACATCCTCATCCATGCACAAAGCCACCATGTTTGGTACATACGGATAATCTTCTTTTAGCGCGTTCTGTACGGTATATTCGCGCACCATATCATGCGCAGACTTAGCTTTGGTGCCTTTAGGCGGACGACGTAAGATAAGATCTTGGTTTTCGTACTGTAGACGATAGGTCCAGTTTGACGCACCCCCTGAAAATTGAGTGACGCTCGGCTCACCTTGTACTTCTACCCCTTGATTTCGCAACCAACTGCTTACTGCTTGTGTATCAAGGGCTTCCCCATCTCTTACTGGCCCACCTTCATCCAATACTTTATTATTGTTTTGCTCTTCATTCTTTGCGTTACTATCTGTTGCCATGTGATGTTCCTTATCATCTGGTTATCTTAGGGGCTGTATAGAACTCATAATAAACTGTAAGAAGTCGTAGGGTGCTTTTCAAGAACCTAAAAGCTATTGTAGTGGTGGATAGATTTCACCCTACACCCCTTCAAAGTCAGTTTCTATTAATGAATATTTACTGCTTAGGCTATTTTAATAGCTGACTTACTATAACTTAACGCTGAAGACGATATCCTTCACGCTTGAGCTCTAACTTGGCAATCATGGTTTTATGCACTTCATCAGGGCCGTCAGCTAAGCGTAGTGCCCGTGCTTGTGCAAAAAAGCTTGGCAATAATGTGTCTTGACACACACCCATGCCACCATAAATCTGAATCGCCATATCGACCACTTCTTGTAGCACAGTAGGCGCCACCACTTTGATGGCTGATATCTCAGTTAGCGCCGCTTTAGTACCTTGACTGTCCATTTTTTGTGCAGCATATAGCGTCAATAAGCGTGCTTGGTCAATTTTGATACGAGCATCGCTAATACGCTCGAGGTTACCGCCCAACTGCAATAATGGCTGACCAAAAGCAGTGCGCTGCATACCCCGATGAATGGCAAGCTGCAAAGACTTTTCAGCAGCGCCAATACAACGCATACAGTGATGAATACGGCCTGGTCCCAAACGCCCTTGCGCAATCTCAAAGCCCATCCCTGGCCCACCAATGAAGTTAGCGGCTGGCACACGCACGTCAGTAAAGCTCACCTCGCCATGACCATGCGGCGCATCGTAATCACCAAATACCTTTAACATACGCTCGATTTTGACACCGGCAGTTTTAGCAGGCACCAGTACCATAGAGTGTTGATGATGACGATCTTTACTCTCATCAGGGGTATACGCCATAACTATCAACACATCAACAGCAGGATCACCAAGACCAGATGACCACCACTTGCTACCATTAATGATGATCTCATCACCATCGACCACAGCAGTGGCCTGCATGTTGGTCGCATCACTAGAGGCAACATCAGGCTCCGTCATACAGAATACCGAACGAGTCTTACCTTCTAATAATGGTGTCAACCATCTATCTTGCTGCTCAGTACTGCCATAACGCCATAACAGCTCCATATTGCCACTATCAGGGGCATTACAGTTAAAGACATAAGGTGCCAATAAGCTACGTCCAGTTAACTCTGCAATCGGCGCATAATCAGTGACGGATAGCCCAGCCCCTAAGTTTTCATCAGGTAAAAAGAGATTCCACAAGCCTGTTTCGCGCGCTTTTGCTCTCAGGGTCTCATATGCTTCTGGCCACTGCCAATTTTCCCAATTGCCATCAGGATTTTGCTCATGACAATCTTGCCAGAACTGGGCTTCTATG
>JARIEH010000056.1 GCA_029256865.1 Psychrobacter sp. | reverse complement strand
GGTTACTTTGTCATTGAAGCGGACGAATACGACTCTGCGTTTTTTGATAAACGCTCAAAGTTTGTGCATTATCGACCACGCACGGCTATCTTAAATAACTTAGAGTTTGATCATGCGGATATCTTCGCTGATCTTGATGCCATTCAAACTCAGTTTCACCACATGGTGCGCATGATTCCAAGTACTGGCAAGATTATTATGCCAGCTTCTACCATCAGCTTAGAAGAGACCCTAGCAAAAGGGGTATGGACACCTATTTGGCGCACAGCTGTCAGCGAAAACTCTCTCATGACTGAGCAATCAGTAGGTAAACAGCAAACAACAAGCGAGTCAACTGATAGCGACTGGCAAGCACAGCTAATCACAGAAGACGGCAGTCAATTAAAACTGAGCTATCATAGCGATGAGCAAGCAACCGCTATCGTCGACTGGGCCATGAGCGGCATTCACAATGTGAATAACGCCTTGGTTGCGGTCGCCGCCGCCTATAATGTCGGGGTAGATGTGAGTACTGCCTGCGCTGCATTATCAGCCTTTGCAGGTATCAAACGCCGTATGGAATTGATTGGTGATATTAAGGATATCTTAGTCTTTGACGACTTCGCCCATCATCCGACCGCCATTACCACTACTCTAGATGGTGCTAAAAAGAAACTCTCTGGCAGACGCTTATGGGCAATTATTGAGCCCCGTAGTAACACCATGAAAATGGGTATCCATCAAGACAGTTTAGCGCAGTCAGCTGCACTAGCAGACTACACATTATGGTATGAGCCAGCTGGTCTTGAATGGGGTCTAAAAGAAGTCATTGAAAATTCGAATCATAAAGGTAAGCAACAGGTTGTTCGCAGTACAGATGCCATTATTGAACATATAATGACACACGCAAAAGCCAACGATGCCATTATCATTATGTCAAATGGGGGCTTTGAAGGTATCCATCAA
>JARIEH010000124.1 GCA_029256865.1 Psychrobacter sp. | reverse complement strand
GAGCCATGAATGCCATAAGAGGGTTTGGATAATCCCATCCATACGACACCGACAGGGCTATTTGGTCCTGGTGGGAGCATATGTACTTTTTTATCTGCGCCATCACCAACGGTTGCTTTGTACCAAGGCATTTTTACTTTGTTAATGATTTTAAACGTACCCTGCGGTGATGGGGTGGCATCACTACCAATGGTGGTTGGATAAGTGGCAACCAATTTATCATCATTATAAGCATATAACGTCTTATCGGCTTTATTGGCGACCACACGGTTGATACGTTGCTTAAGCGGAGCACGCGTATTCAATACAGTGATGGTTTCGCCCACTTTGTATTGTTTATTTTTATTCAACTTATCTAAATAGCGCACATCCATATGGAAGCGCTCACCAAACATCTCTTTGATGTCTTGATAGTATAAGCCTTTCATTTTTGACTTAGCTTCTGAACCTGCAGGCGTGGTGGCAAAATTAGTATTTACGTCATCTTCAGTAATGGTGTAAGTCACGAGCACAGGCTTATTGGCTGGGATGTTTTTATTTAAAGCGTCCCATGTTTTTTGGTCCATTTTACCCGTCGCTGGCAAGCCTTTCATGGTCTGAAAGTTAATCAGTGCTTTTTTACTGTTCATGCCCCAGCCGCCATCAATAGCACCAGGAGAAGCGTGGTTCCAATCGAGTAGCGCCTGCATTTTAATGGTCATCGCTGAGTTGACTTTCATATTCGGTGTCCACGTGGCACCGTTTACTTGCTTGGCATAATTAGATAAGTTCAGGGTAGTGTGTTTTTTACCATCAATATCTTCGATACTCTTAATAGCAGTGTCGTTTGCACTATCAGACGTTGATGCGCTAGGGGCAGCGACCACTTGGCCTTCACTAATATCGTCAGTACTATCAGACTGTACATCTTTACGAGACAGCTCTTCTACGGTCATGTTGTCAGCGCTGACTGCTGCAGTGCTTACATCGTTTTCCTGCTTTTCGTCAATCAGCTGAGTCATGCTATCAGAGGCCTTAGCTTGATTGGCATTGGGATTAATAGCAGCACGAGTATCGGCTGAGCTGCTACGGCTCTCTTGCACATCAAGGCTAACTTTTTTGGCAATACTGGGCATTGAGTCAGCTTGGCGTACTGGCAGAGTGCGCGTATTGTCAGCAGGTGCGGCAACAACGCTGACACTGGCACTAACGATAGCAATTGATATAGCGGTAATAAGAGGCTTTATTTTCATCATGTTTGATCACAGTTAGTTGTTACAGTGAGGCTATTATGCGCATAATTCAGACGCTACGCAAACTTTTGACACATCTTTTTGCAGTGGGGAATTGCTAGGCGTCAATTAATGACGTATTGACTACATTCGGGTAATGTTCAGCTAATAGTTTGACTGTCAAATCGCATAAATTATATTGATAGTAAGCTTTTAACACGCTGCTAAACAAGCTTAATGAAAGCACTCTCTAAAAACCATAAAGGTATTTTTTAAAGTCAGGCTTATAGTCATTGGCGCTGTATCAGCTTTGCGTCTATAATGCGTGAACAGTATGTTATTTAACTAACCAGCATGTAGCCAATGAGCATGTAATCAATAAGGTGCGATATGCCAGAACACCAAACTATGACTGCAGAAGATTTTCAGAACCAATATCTCACTGATCAAGAGACTCTAGACTTGGAAGATGATCTAGCAAACAAGACAGAGTTTGCTACGGATCACGGTGAGTATGCAAGCCTGCATAGCGAGCTTGAAGAAGCGCGTGAACAGCTATTTAGCATTCGCGATTTTATTCGCTTTGCAGTGACACAGCTACGCAATTATGATGTCGTCGTCGCGCAAGGAACGAATGATGAGTTTGCTGAAGCAGCGGCTATTGTCTTACATTCTTTATCTTTGGACTGGGCAGCAAATGAGCAGATACTTGATTGTCGCTTGACGACTTCAGAGAAGCAAGCAGTATTGAGCTTGTTAGAAGAACGCATCGCTGAACGTAAACCTTTAAGCTACCTTATTAATTTGTCTTATTTCTGTGACTTGCCCTTTTATGTGGATGAGCGCGTTCTCATTCCACGCTCGCCAGTAGCAGAGTTGATTCGCCAGCAGTTTTATCCCTACTTTGATATCAATGAGCTTGCCAAGCCGCTGGCTGTGGGCGCTACTGAGCAACCCGCCAAGTTTTATGAGCATGGTCTTGAAGTGAAGCAGCTGTCACAGCCTGAGCGTATTTTAGACTTATGTACCGGTTCAGGCTGCATTGCGATTGCGCTTGCCACACGTTTCGTGGATGCGTTGATCGATGCGGTTGATATTGATAAAGGTGCGCTCGAGGTAGCGATGGTTAATGTCGATCATCATGATCTTGGTCATCAAGTCAATGTGATTGAATCTGACTTATTTGCTAAGATTCCTGCCGAAAACCAGTACGAGCTCATCGTTACTAATCCACCATATGTGGATGCTGCCATCATGGCAGATTTGCCACCTGAGTTTTTATATGAGCCTGAACACGCATTAGCAGCGGGTCAAGATGGGCTGGATTTGGTACATCGTATTTTATTTGAGGCACCAGATTATCTTAGCCCTGAGGGCTTACTGGTGTGTGAAGTAGGTGATAGTGAGTGGGCGCTCAGCCAAGCTTATCCAGATATCCAGTTTGATTGGTTAAAGTTTGCGCATGGTGGTCATGGTGTTTTTGCCATTACCTATCATGAACTCATGGAATATCGCGAGCTGTTTGCGCATTATGTACAGCTACTAGATAATGCTCAGTAGTTCAATGGTGACTCAAGATCTCAATTAAGGGCTTTTGAATAGATTTTACGGGTTTAAGGACAGATATGGCAGGCAATAGTATTGGGCAGGTTTTCACTGTCACCACTTGTGGAGAGTCGCATGGTGCAGGTCTCATGGCAATCGTCGATGGTGTGCCACCAGGCTTAGCATTATCCGCCGATGACTTACAGGTAGATTTGGATCGTCGTAAACCAGGTACTTCTAAGTACTCAACCCAGCGCCGTGAGTCTGACGAAGTTGAGATTATCTCTGGTGTGTTTGAAGGTAAAACTACTGGGACGTCTATTGGTCTGCTGATTCGCAATACCAATCAAAAATCCAAAGACTATAGCGAGATTAAAGATACTTTTCGTCCAGGTCATGCTGACTATACCTACAGTATGAAGTATGGCTTTCGTGATTATCGCGGCGGTGGACGCTCATCAGCGCGTGAGACGGCGATGCGAGTGGCGGCTGGTGCTATTGCTAAGAAATATCTACGAGATCGGTTGGGTGTGCAAATCCGTGGTCATGTTACTCAAATCGGCAGTGAATATAGCCAAGTGAGCGATTCCAGTCAGATTGATTGGGCGTTTGTAAATAGTAACCCTTTCTTTTGTGCTGATAAAGAAGCGGTTACTCGTTTTGAGACCTTGATAGATAATCTGCGCCGTGAAGGGACCAGCTGCGGGGCACGTCTGGAAGTTATCGCCAGTGGTGTACCAGTAGGACTGGGTGAGCCAGTATTCGATCGTTTGGATGCTGATATTGCTCATGCGATGATGAGTATCAATGCGGTCAAAGGCGTTGAGGTTGGTGACGGCATGGCGGTGGCTGGGCAGTTTGGCCATAGCTCTCGCGATGAGCTAACGCCAAATGGTTTTACCGCCAATCATGCTGGTGGTATCTTAGGCGGTATCTCATCAGGCCAAGATATTCGCGTTAGCATTGCACTGAAGCCAACGTCCAGCATTACTACGGCTGGCAAGAGCATTAATACACAAGGCGAAGCAGTAGATATGCTCACCAAGGGTCGTCATGACCCTTGCGTGGGTGTACGCGCGACACCTATTGCTGAAGCGATGCTAGCGATTGTCTTGCTCGATCATTATCTGCGTCATCGTGGTCAAAATGCCGATGTTGAGCAGCCAGTAGAATCGATTATTTAGAGTATTTATCGTAAATTGATTTGCCCTTTATCGCATCTACGGCTGGTCTACTAGATACGTTAGAGGGTTTTTTTTATGCATGCTCAAAAAGTTAATCATTCAGGCTATAAAGTCTAATTTAAA
>JARIEH010000013.1 GCA_029256865.1 Psychrobacter sp. | reverse complement strand
AGCGAGCACGCTGATAAAGCGAGATAATGAAGCAATCTATAGTATAAGTAAAAGGCAAATGATAAGACGTGTTACCCTTGTCGGTAGCACGTTTTATTGTTTCAATGAGTGAGTTATTTTTCTGCAGCCATTGAAAGCCTACTATCTGCCCAAACATCTAATACTGTTCTGCTGCAATATTATTCTGCTGTTAATAATGGTTAGCCTCATTTATCTGGCTTTTTACAAAATCTTAATTCTGCCTATATGAAAAGTTAGTTTAGATTTGAATACTGATAATTTCATGAATACTTAAAACTAGTCCACTCAAATAAGACGGCTATCCATAGTCGCTGCACAGTAATATTTTTCCAAAACCAACTTTTTTAAATCTACTTTTTTTTAAATCTAATAAGGACACCTTTTTATGAATAAACAAACCATTCAAGCCCGTATCGAGAGTCTGCGTCAGACATTAGCGGCGCAAGATTTGACGGCGATTATCGTACCGTCAGCGGACCCGCATTTATCTGAGTACTTACCTGAATATTGGCAAGCGCGTTTATGGTTATCAGGGTTTACAGGCTCAGTCGGTACGCTGGTCGTTACCGCTGACTTTTCTGGATTGTGGACGGACAGTCGTTATTGGGTGCATGCCGCTGACCAATTAGACGGTACAGGCATTAGCTTAGAGAAGCTTGCTCCTGGGCAGCCGAATCATATTGACTGGCTCGCCAAGCACTTGGCTGAGGGTGATAGTGTGGCCGTCGATGGCAATGTGTTGTCTATCGCTGAGCAAGATAGATTGCTTGAAGCCTTTGATGCCAATGATATTACCTTAATCACTGAGCGCGATGTATTGACGGAGATATGGAGCGATCGTCCAGCATTGCCATCAGCGCAGCTTTACCAACATAATGAGCAGTTTGTAGCTCAGTCTGCTAGCTCAAAACTTGCCGCTGTGCGTGCAGGTATGGCCGATGTAGGTGCGACGCATCACTTGCTGTCAAGCTTAGACGATATCGCTTGGTTGACCAACTTGCGTGGCGCTGATGTGGATTATAATCCTGTATTTTTGGCGCATATGTTGATTGATGCTGATAATGCAACCTTGTTTGTTGATAAGAGTAAAGTCAGTAGCGAGATTGAAAACGCCCTAAAAGAGAGCGGTATTACGCTTGCTGATTATGAGGCGGTACAAGAAGCGTTAAGCACGCTTACACCAGAGGATTTATTATTGTTAGACCCAAGTAAAGTCGCTGTCGGCACGCTATCAAAAATGGCAGATGATATTGGCTTTATCGAGCAGATGGCACCAAGTACTTTGCTAAAATCGGTTAAGTCTGCTGCAGATATCGAGCATGTACGTGAAGCCATGCGTCAAGATGGTGCAGCACTGTGTGAGTTCTTTTCCACATTTGAGCAGCGTTTAGCAGATGGCGAACGCTTAAGTGAGCTTGATGTCGATAGTATGCTTATCGAAGTACGCAGTCAGCAGCCGCATTATGTCTCGCCAAGTTTTCCAACCATTGCAGGCTTCAATGAAAACGGGGCATTGCCGCATTACCGTGCGACAACAGAAAAGTTCAGCTACCTTGATGTCGCTGAGGGCGAGGGCGGCTTATTATTAATTGACTCAGGTGCGCAGTATCAAAACGGCACCACGGATATCACCCGCGTGGTCGGCATTGGACAAGTAAGCAGTGAGCATAAACGTGACTTTACTACCGTACTCAAAGCTCATATTGCGCTGGCGCGTGCACACTTCCCTGATGGTATTGCTTCACCGCTCATCGATGCGATTTGCCGTGCACCATTATGGCAAGCGCAAATGGACTATGGGCATGGAACCGGTCATGGTGTTGGTTATTTCTTAAACGTCCATGAAGGCCCGCAAGTAATTGCCTATAGTGCCAGTACGCCAAAAGAGCGCGCCATGAAAGTAGGTATGATATCCAGTAATGAGCCAGGCTTATACCGCGAAGGTAAGTGGGGTATTCGTATCGAAAACTTGGTGGTCAATACGCCAGTGGCGAGTCCAACTGAAACAGAGTTTGGTCAATTTTTAAACTTTGAAACCATCACTTACTGCCCAATCGATACGCGTCTGATCGAGCCTACTTTATTAACTCAAATAGAAATTGACTGGCTCAACGATTATCACAGCCAAGTCTTTGCTGAGCTAAAAGACCGCGTCGATGGTGCGGCACTGGAGTGGCTAACTGAGCGTACGCAAGCCATTTAAAGTAAAAGCTTACCTCTCCAAAATAAAAAATCCCAGTAAATTCATTTAGTGGGATTTTTTATGTGAAGACTCTTTAGATACAACGCTTACTGTATAGGACGCTTAGAGCATAATCAAAAGCTATCCTAATTTTTCTTAGCACTATTTTTTTGAATAATATCTTCAACGGCTTGATTTTTTTCTGCAATACCAGCTAACTGACGACTCACTTCGGCACGTAACCA
>JARIEH010000292.1 GCA_029256865.1 Psychrobacter sp. | reverse complement strand
GCCTATTCTCAAGGGCGCTACTACTATATCCGTCAACGTGATCTTGATTATCTGCGTTCCCCCTATCCTTTCGGCTATGGATATGGACGCTTTGGTTACCGCCCCTTCGGTTATGGCTGGTAGATATCAGTAATCAATAGCATGAACAAAAGCTTTATAAATTTACTAAAGTCTGACAGGAGAAACTTTTATTATTTTAATCTTTCTTCTTATCATCATTGCTATTTTTTTATTGGTAGGACTATTGGTGTTTTTGATAGTTTGCTCATATAAATAGTGACGTATGGATACCGACTGATTAACTGCTACAGCTGTTTATTAACGAACACCATTTTATTCAGTGCTTACTGACTGGCAGAAACACCTACTTAGGCGAAAGTGTCGTCTTCTCCGTCTTTATTTGCGCGCCGATGCATAAAGAAGTCGTTAAATGCCTTCGTTATCCCTAACTTTTTAGTTTACAGCTTTAGTCATGGCGCTTTATTCAGACGATAGCTCGGCGGATTGCGCCAACAAGTCATGCGCCCTATCATTGGCATAGTACATCACACGGCGGTTCATACGCACAGCAAGGTTATAAAACACCACGGCCGGAATAGCGACGGCAATACCAAGTCCTGTCATAATCAATGCTTCACCTACTGGCCCTGCAACTTGTTCTAGGCCTGCCTGTCCACTGGCACCAATATTACGCAATGCATGGAAGATTCCCCATACGGTACCAAACAGGCCGATAAAGGGAGCAATCGCCGCCGTCGTTGCCAAGATAGGCAGTCCACGCTCACTAGCAAAACGGTAACGCCCGATATGCTTCAATAATGCTTGTTCTGTCACCAAACGACAAGTAGCAGCGTTTGCGCCTTTGCATTCAAGACGTTTTGCCTGAATCTGTTGGCTTAAATCATCAGCAACAATGTCTGCCAACTGACGACTTTGGATGACGCGCACAATACCTGTTACCCAAGAAATAATGGATAATGCCAGTAGCAGAAAAAATAGGCTTCTGGTCACCATATCGCTATATTGCCAGTAGCTTGCCAAGTCCATCTCAGGTTCCTTAAGGTTGATTGCTTAGTTTCGCAGTATTGAATGATTGGTGAATACTATAAAGTGGTTGTTTATAAAGTCAGTTTTTATGAAGTTATATGAAATCACTATCTGTTAAGGCGATTCATATTCAACTGGTATAATGACTTTTCCCTTAACAGCAGCGTTGTTTTTTATAAATGGCTGTAGCTTGCCTTTTCTTATTTGTTGGCTTGCTTCTCTGTCGAATGTAACATTACCCGATGGCTTGTCTATCGCCACACTTTCTATAACGCCACTACTTTTAACGATTAAAGACAATAGCACGGTGCGTGTCTGTTTTGACTGCATACCAAACGTCGCACGATTAGAGAAATTAAATTTAGGTTCTGACAGCCATTTTGCACTGCCAACATCAAACTTTGCTGGCGTGTCACTCGCTGCTTGTTCTTTATCTTGCGCTGTAATTTTTGCCTGAGTAGCTTTTTCGGCCTGAGCAGTGGCTACTGCATGCCCTTCTTGGTTGGGTTTTGTCTGCGCCGCTTTCTCTGCAGCTTGTTTAAGCGCTTGACTATCGATAGCAGCTTTCGTATCACTGGCCGATTTTTTATCACGATTAGGGTGAGTGGGTGTTTTTTCTTTCATTTGAGCGGCGTATTGCGCTTGTGCTGCTGCGATTCTACGTTGCTCGTCTTGGATAGAGCTTCCACCAGAAGGGTTGGTGGACATCTTAGCATAACTGCTATCATAGCTAGGCTTTGCTGTGAGTACTTCAGAAGCAGAGCCTCCATCGCTGTCTGACTTTTTTATCACCGTTGTGACTGTTGTTACGACGCTGGCTTTGGATGCTGAATCAGGATGCTCTTCTGACGTAGAATTTTCTGTCTGTTTCTGTGCTTGTGCTTGTTCAATATTTTCTATGTATTCAGAACTCTCTAATTTTTTAAACGCTTCTACTTGCTCAGCATCTTCCTCATTATTAGGTGCTTTTACTGCCTCCAAACTTTGTACCTGTTTAGATTCCTCTAGTGATTTGGGCTTAGAATTTGAGTGTGAGTGTGATTCTTTTTTTATGGCCGTTAATGATAGGGCGCTTTCTGGTTCTGATTTTTTTACCTGAACAGGCGGTAGTGTGACCAATTGGATTTCAATCGCTGAAGAGGTCTGGGTTGGCTCAACGGTTGGGCTGAAGGTTTTGACTTTTATTAATGCCATTGCCGTAAGCACGTGCAGCATCACAACGACAATAAACGCCATTATGATCAATTTAAGCGGCGGTGTGTTGAAATCTGTTGACCTCATAATACCCTAATAGGTTTTAAGCAAATGTTAATCATTAAGTTTTATCAAAATACCGCGTTCACAATAAAACAGATACATCCGAAGTATTTTTCTTCTTAAAGTAGACCGACTATAGCCATTCCCACCATTGATAGCCATCCCTAAATCGAGATTAACCACGGTGAGAGACGACAAAACTTTTCACGATCATTTTTTGTCATCAAAAACCGTTGATTAAAATATTGAGACAAAAGCAAAAATCCTTTCTATTAAATAACAAAGCCCCAACCTGATATCAACGTTGGGGCTTTCCAGTAGCCTGTCATTATAAATGACTTTCTTTTACTGTAGATTAATTATAGAAATTTGATAAATAACCTAGATTACTCTCATCTTACTACTGCTCAATACGCTGCAAAAATGCTTGGGTTCGCGGATGCGTTGAATCTTCAAATAGCTGCTTGGCGCTGCCCTCTTCGACTATATGACCGTCTTCAATCAAGACCACATGATCAGCAACATCACGGGCAAAATTAATCTCATGGGTCACCACAACCATCGTCCAGCCTTCAGAAGCCAGCTGCTTCATCGTTCCAAGTACATCTTGTACCAATTCTGGATCAAGTGCCGAGGTTGGCTCATCGAACAACAATAACGACGGCTCAATAGCGAGCGCACGAGCAATACCAATACGCTGCTGCTGACCACCAGACAACTGGAACGGATACAGATCTGCCTTATCAGATAAGCCGACTTTATCGAGTAATGCCAACGCTTGCGTGCGGGCTTGCGCTTTACTTTGCCCTTGTACTACCGTCGGCCCAAGCATGAGATTTTCAATAGCCGTCTTATGAGGGAACAAGTTATAAGACTGAAACACCATGCCAGATTTGCGTTGCAGCGCGAGCAAGGTTTTCTTTTTCGGCTTAGTAGCAAAATCGACCGTCAAGCTACCATCATCAAAAGCTATAACCCCTTGATCAGGAATTTCGAGCGCATTTAAACAACGTAAAAACGTGGTTTTACCCGACCCTGACGGTCCTAAGATGACCACTACTTTGCCTTTTTCGATGGTCAAGTCGATACCTTTGAGTACTTCATTGCTACCAAAGGCTTTATGAATGTTGCTGACTTGAATCATAAGGTTTCCTGTTGCACAGATAATGCTAAAACTATCATAAAATGAGCCAGTGAACTACTTAGCCACATAGCGATCGAGTCTGATTTCAAGCTTACCTTGGATGAAGGTCAAGAACAAACAGATACCCCAGTAAATAATCGCCGCTTCAGTATAAACCAGCATAAATTCATAATTACGGGCAGTGATAATCTGTGCTTGTTTAAACAGCTCAGTGACCAGCACTAATGACGCTAACGACGTATCTTTTACCAGACTAATAAAGGTATTGGATAACGGTGGCACTGACACCCGCAGCGCTTGCGGTAAAATGACATGGCGAAAAGTTTGCAGGTAAGTCAATCCAACCGTCGAGCCTGCTTCCCACTGCCCTTTTGGAATAGACAAAATCGACGCGCGCACCGTTTCCGACGCATAAGCGCCGATATTTAGGGAAAAGGCGATGATCGCTGAGGGAAACGGATCAAGTTTAACACCGACACTAGGCAAGCCATAAAAGATAATAAACAGCTGTACCAGCATAGGCGTCCCGCGAATAGCGGACACGTAGATACGGGCAAGCCGATAAACAATCTCATGAAACCAGCCTGCACGCGGCACGATACGAATCAGCGCCACTGTCAGTGCAATCGCCATCCCAATCGCAAATGAAATCAATGCCAGCGGTATCGAATAATAGATACCGCCTTTGAGCATCGGCCAAAATGAATTGATGACAATCTGCGCCCGATCATCACTCATAAAGGGTAATATGGCCAGTAAATCGGTTAACACCGAGGTGATAGACGCTAGCATTATTTTTGTTGACTTATATCAGCACCAAAGAATTCATCGCTCAGCTTGGTTAGCGTCCCATCAGCTATTAGCGCAGCCATTGCTTCATTTA
>JARIEH010000189.1 GCA_029256865.1 Psychrobacter sp. | reverse complement strand
CTTGCCTCATGTTGAAGTCTTTGCAACCTTCAGCTACAAAGGTGTGCTCTTAGATGCTCAACTACCTGCTGATCGTAGTGAGCCTGATATTGTCATCAACGCTTATAGTATCCAAGTATTGAATGCCATTGCCTCTCATGGCAGTGATGCTACTGATAAATTACAGATGCGTGGCGAGTTGAAACAAGTACAATGGGTTAAGCAATTCATTATGCAGTTAGGCATGGGCAGCCTAATTCAAAGTATCATCAAGAGATTTAAAGGCGGCAACGGCAAGACCAAACCCAGTACTGAAGAGATGGAAGAGAGAAAAAACGACTACAAGCTGCGCATTAAAGAACAGCAAACTCAAATCAATACACTAACCATTAAAAATCGTGAACTCGAAACAACAGTAAAAGAGCTGCAAAGCAAACAAAAAGTGCTAACGATTTCTGCTGTAATCGCTGTTATTATTGCGATTATCGCTATCATTGCTTTATTTTTAAATTAGTGATTGGCTTGTCACGAAAAATCACCGCTCTCACAACTTCATACGCTCAATGACTATATTAAATAGCTATTGAGCGTTTTAGTAAACGATGGCCTATTCCTACCTATATCGTCAATCACTCACCTATATTTATCTCTAATTGTCATTATTAATATCATGGTTTGGTTCTATTAATATTGGCGATAGATAAGATTAACCATTCAACGACATTTCAATCTTGACTAAATTACTCGGGATTAAGTATAATGAACTTATCGCAGCATACATCAGATTCAGTATCTGCTGTTTGAAAGCGACGACAGTAGATTTGTTTAGATTTATTAGTAGGGTTGATATCTGTAAGGCTCAGTTCAACGACCCAAATTATGATAATAAACTCGTTATTGAATTCAGTTCATCATTTATCAGCTTGGAGATACTTTATGCGTTTAACTACCCGAGGTAGATATGCCGTTACGGCGTTACTAGATTTGGCGTTACAAACCAGCCAACAAGATAGTGCGGTTTCTTTATCTGATATTGCAAAACGACAGTCTATATCTATTTCATACCTTGAGCAGTTGTTCTCAAAACTCCGCAAACGCGGTCTAGTTACTAGTATACGTGGCGCTGCAGGCGGCTATCATTTGGCCAAGCCTTTGCATGAAATAGATGTAATGAGCATCATATCTGCCGTTGACGAATCAGTTAATGCGATGCAGTGTGAAGGACGCGGTGACTGTCAAGGTGGTGCGATGTGTTTGACCCATGATCTATGGTGCGCATTGTCAAACCATATCGAACAGTACTTGAAAAATATAACATTAGCACAATTATTAGACATAGAAAGTGTGCAGTCCGTATCCTTACGTCAGCACCTATCTTCTACAAAAGAGTTTTCTTTAAAAGACATCAATACTATTACCTTATCGACCAGCGAGGCAAACCCAGCATGAGCCAACATAACACCCTTATTTACTTAGACTACGCCGCCACTACGCCAGTTGCCAAATCAGTGGCTGCAAAAATGAGCGAGTATCTGACTGTAGATGGTATCTTTGGTAACCCAGCCTCGCGCTCACATGGCTATGGTTGGCAAGCAGAAGAAGCGGTAGAAACAGCACGTCAGCAAGTCGCTGAAGCGATCAATGCCGATCCCCGTGAGATCGTTTTTACTTCTGGTGCGACAGAATCTGATAACCTAGCGATTAAAGGTGCCGCCCATTTTTATCACTCTCGTGGTAAGCATATTATCACCAGTAAGATTGAGCATAAAGCGGTACTAGATACTTGCCGTGAGCTTGAACAAGAAGGCTATGAGATTACTTACCTTGAGCCACAAGCTGCTACTGGTATTATTTTACCAGAGCAAGTCAAAGAGGCGTTACGTGATGATACCATCCTGGTGTCACTGATGATGGTGAATAACGAGCTTGGTACGATCACTGATGTTGCCGCTATTGGCGAGATCACTCGCGAAGCTGGCGTCATCTTCCATGTTGATGGGGCACAATCTATCGGTAAAGTACCTGTCGATCTTGCCAAGATGAAAATCGATTTAATGAGTTTTTCAGGCCATAAAGCATACGGCCC
This sequence comes from Psychrobacter sp., assembly GCA_029256865.1. The sequence goes on along the minus strand of JARIEH010000189.1, from coordinate 6,609 downwards.
TAAAGGTATTGGTGCGCTATTTGTCAGTCGCAAACCGCGTGTGCGCCTAAAAGCAGAGCAGCACGGCGGAGGCCATGAGCGCGGTATGCGTTCGGGTACATTGCCGACGCATCAAATCGTTGGTCTAGGCGCGGCATTTGCTTTAGCCAATGAGCGTTATGAAGAAGACCACGCTCATGCGGCAAAACTACGCCAAAAATTGTGGAATGGCTTGCAAGATATCGAAGAAATTTACCTAAATGGTGATCTTGAGAACAGCGTACCTAATATTGTGAACATCAGCTTCAACTTCGTTGAAGGTGAATCACTGATGATGTCGCTAAAAGACCTAGCCGTATCATCAGGTTCCGCCTGTACTTCAGCGACGCTTGAGCCATCATATGTACTTCGTGCTATTGGTCGCCCAGATGAATTGGCACACAGCTCGATTCGCTTTAGTTTCGGTCGTTATACCACCGAAGAAGATATCGATACTGTTATCAAGCAAATGCATGAAGCTGTTGATAAACTACGCGCCCTATCACCCCTTTGGGATATGTATCAAGATGGCGTAGATTTAGATTCAGTCGTATGGGCTGAACACTAAAATTTGGTAAAACACATAACAACATGGTTATAGAATATAGCCATTAAACGATTGATCAGACAGTTATAAATCCAGTATTTGCAAATACAGTTTTTATTAATTAAATGTTTGACCCCAATTATCGATGAGTCGTTAGACATTTATAGTCAGTAATTGATGACTCATCTTCTAACTAGGAGAAAACCCCATGGCCTATAGTGACCAAGTTATTGATCATTACGAAAATCCACGCAACGTCGGCAATCTTGATAAAAATGCCAAAAACGTTGGAACCGGTATGGTTGGTGCCCCAGCTTGTGGCGATGTGATGCGTCTACAAATCCAAGTCGATGATAACGGTATTATCGAAGATGCACGCTTTAAAACCTATGGCTGCGGTTCAGCAATTGCATCAAGCTCACTCGTTACTGAGTGGCTCAAAGGCAAAAGCTTGGATCAAGCTGGCGAGATTAAAAATATGGACATTGCTGAAGAGCTGGCATTACCCCCAGTAAAAGTTCATTGCTCTGTACTTGCAGAAGACGCCATTAAAGCCGCTATCAGCGACTATAAAGGCAAACATAGCGCTGCCGAAGCAACAGAAGAAGCGACCAGCTAAGCCTGTTAGCGTAAGTATTGGCCTTTTAAGTACTTATATATTAATGGCAATATTTTAGTAGCAGTATTTTGCAAAGCTACTAACGCTAAAAAGGTGACAATGACGCTTATGTAATTGTCACCTTTTATTTTCTGATTGTTTTTAGCATACTATTTTGGCAAGCTTGTTGTTTTGGTTGCCTGTTTATACAGAATCTTACTTATATTTATTGTTAACAATCAATGGGAGTTGGCATGATTGAAATGACAGAACGCGCCGCTCAGCATGTCCGAGAGTTTTTGGACAATCGCGGTAAAGGCGAAGGTATTCGAGTGGGTATACGCACAGCGGGATGCTCAGGCTTAGCTTATGTTTTAGAGTTTGTCGATACGCCTGACGACAATGACACGCGCTATGAAAGCCGTGACGTCAGTATCTTTATTGACCCTAAAAGTTTGGTGTATTTGGATGGCTTGTTGATGGATTATGAGAAAGAAGGCTTGAACGAAGGCTTTAAGTTCACCAACCCCAATCAAAAAGGCGAATGTGGCTGCGGTGAGTCTTTTACAGTATAAATGACAACCGTAACAATAGTTATTTTTGTATACTGAGCTCTCAAAATAGAAAGGCTTTCAAAATTAAAAAGACTTCAAAAAGTAAATAAAACGCAAGGCGTATGATATGACGGACAGCACTTCAGAAGCAAAATTTGATAACTTCTTTGCCTTATTTGAGCAGCCTGTACAATTTGAAATCAATCAAGACAATCTTGACCAACATCTACGTTTGCTACAAAAGCGCTATCATCCAGATAATGTCGCAAAGAACCTAGCAAATACCGCACAAGCGCAACAGCAATCTGAACAAGCTTCAGCGTTGATCAACCAAGCTTATCAGACGTTAAGTGCGGCTGATAGTCGTGCTAGCTATTTGCTAGATATGGTACAGCAAGCACAAAATCTAGAGCACTCCATTGCAGACTTAGACTTCTTAGAAGATGCCATGCAGATGCGTATTGATTTAGATGAAGCGATTGAAGATAAAGATCGTGCGACATTACAACAGCTACATCCGCAGGTTACTGAGCGCCTAGCCAAACAGTCTGAGCGCTTTAGCAAGGCTTACCAAGACAAGGACTGGCAAACTGCGATTGATGCGACGCAAAAGTTAAAGTTCTTGGTAAAGTTAAACGCAGACATTACTATTGGTCTCGATGAAGTGGCCACTGCTGAGCATTCAGACGATGATGATCTGTATGTTTAGATACTCATAACTGAGTTCAACTCTAAAGGTTTGTAACGTTACAATCCTAGTGGGTTTTTTGTCATTCGTAAGCAATGATTAAAATAATGCCACCAATACCGTATAATCCCTTATTTTAAACACTCTTAATCGCTAAACTTCTCTATTTTTAGCGTGAGAACAAAGCAGTTAGATTTTAGGCGTGTGTAGGTCGTATTTGCTCCATTTCACTTATTCATTTTATCTCTGAGTTATCTTATGTCTTTATTGCAAATTGCTGAACCCAATCAAAGCGCTCAACCTCACCAGCATCGTTTTGGTTTGGGCATCGATCTTGGTACCACACGCTCATTGGTCGCAGTGGTACGTTCGGGCAAGGCGCAAGTACTAGAGGCAGGCACAACCACAGACACTCTACTTCCTTCTGTCGTCTATTACCCAAACACAGGTAATCCATTAGTCGGCTATGATGCCTTAGCACACTTAGCGGATGATCCAAAAAATACCATCATCTCGGCTAAGCGCTTCATGGGTCGTAGTCAGGCTGATATAAAGTTCTCACATCCTTATGAGCTAAGTGGCAGCAAAGATGCTATGCCAGCGTTCATCACTGCTCAAGGTGAAGTATCTCCTGTAGAAGTATCGGCACGTATACTAGCAGCGCTAGAGCAACGTGCAGCCAGTGCATTGCCTGCTGATAGTATCGAAGGGGCGGTAATCACCGTACCTGCCTACTTTGATGAAGCTCAGCGTCAAGCCACTAAAGACGCAGCGCAAGCGGCAGGTATCAACGTATTACGTCTATTAAATGAGCCGACCGCTGCAGCGGTAGCCTATGGCCTCGATAAGCCCACAAAAGATGCCAAAGAAAACTATTACTTAATTTATGATCTTGGTGGTGGAACTTTTGACGTTTCTATTTTAAAACTGACAGATGGCGTCTTTGAAGTATTGGCAACGGGTGGTAATAGTGCGTTAGGTGGTGATGATATTGACCGCCTGATGACCAATTGGCTTATTAAGCAAGTAGATATTGACCCTAAAGAGGTGAGTCTTCATGACAAGTCGATACTCGCACAACAAGCCGAAGCTTATAAACAAGCATTGACTGACGCTGAGCAAGTTGCTATCGACATCACCGTCAATGGTCACTTTTATGAAGGTGTGTTGAGCCGTGAGGACTTGTTGGCGATTGCAAAGCCTGTTAGCCGCCGCACGCTCAGCGTATGCGAGCAAGTACTGCGTGATGCCAAGCTAACTACTGCAGATTTGGATGAAGTAATTTTGGTCGGTGGCTCTACGCGTATGCCTGCCGTTCAACAAGTCGTGACTGAGTTTTTTGCCAAGCAGCCACTTTGCCGTCTGAATCCAGATGAAGTGGTCGCCTTAGGGGCTGCCCAGACGGCGCATCAATTGGTGAATGGTGATAGTGATAACAACCTTTTATTATTGGATGTGACCCCACTCTCACTTGGACTTGAAACCATGGGCGGTCTGGTCGAAGTGCTTATTCCCCGTAATACCCCTATTCCTGTCAAAAAACGCCAAGTATTTACCACGTATCAAGATGGTCAGACTGGCATGGTTATCCACGTAGTTCAAGGCGAGCGCGAAACCGTCGAAAACAACCGCTCATTGGGACGCTTTGAGCTATACGGCATCCCGCCGATGAAAGCGGGCTTTGCTCGTATCGAAGTGACTTTTAGCATTGATGCCAATGGACAACTGACCGTTAGCGCTCAAGAAACCACCACTAAGACAGAAAGCAAAATTGAAATCGTGCCTTCTTATGGACTATCAGATGAACAAAAAGAGCAGTTGCTTATGGCAGGCTTCCAGCATGCTGAAGAAGATAAAAATGCGCGCTCTTTGATCGAGACCAAAGTAGAAGCTGAGCGTGAAATATTAGCGTTACAGTCTGCCATTAAAGAGTTTTCAGCATTACTATCTTCTGAAGAACAGCAGGCATTGGCTGAGCAAATGCAAGTATTACAAACAACGCTCATCACTGATGACCTAGCACTTATCGAAGCAGAACAAGCCAAGCTTAAACCTCATAGTGACGCCTTCGCTGCTCGTATTATGAATCAAAGTGTCAAAGCCAGCATGGCAGGTACCAGTGCTAAAGACTGGTAATAGAGACATTTAATAATTTATACGCTTAGGAATAGAACTTAGTGACCTTACTTACTAAGCTTACCTTTTTTATTTTATTTTTAATTGATTAGCATTGGAAAGACAATTTATGCCAAAGATTACGATACTACCGCATCATGAAATTTGCCCTGAAGGCACTGAAGTCGAGCTAGAAGCTGGCCAAAACTTATGTAAAGCGCTACTAGAAAAAGGCATCAAAATTGAACATGCTTGTGAGATGTCAAAAGCATGTACTACGTGTCATGTGGTCGTACGCAAAGGCTTTAATAGTTTGGATGAGATGGATGATATCGAAGCTGACTTGCTTGATCGTGCTTGGGGCTTAGAGCCTGACTCGCGCCTGTCCTGTCAGGTCATGCTAGAGGACGAAGACTTAACCATCGAAATTCCTAAATATACGCTCAACCATGCAAAAGAAAATCATTAATCTAAAAATGCTTAAATCTTGCGAATAAGACCTTCATAAAAAAGCCAGCTATTCAATAGCTGGCTTTTTTGTGCTTAGGTATCTGATGTCTTGCTCGTCTTATTGTCTACATTTGCCAGTCAAATGGCATCTGGTGGTGACCACGTAACGCCATCATCAGTGTTTGCTGCATTTGTGACAATACAGCAGGCGTGTAAGCAATAGCAGGAATACCCCATACTGGGTTTGGCCATTGGATGTCGTTTTGATAACGCACAATGTGATGGAAATGCAGTTGTGGTACCTGATTGCCTAGGGCCGCGACATTCATCTTGTCGGCTTGAAAAGTTTTTGCAAGTTGGCTTGATAACCAGCTCGACTCACGTAAAAACTGCGCCTGATCAGACTCAGAAAGCTCATACAGCTCTTTGATGCCTGAGACACGTGGCACCAATATCAACCAAGGAAACTGGCAATCATTAATCAAACGACATGTCGACAATGGAAAATCACCCACCAAGAAACTATCAGCGGCAAGCTTAGGATGCAGTTGGAACATAATGAAGGTTCTCTTGTTATAAAATATTAATAAAGTAAAAAGTCGAGTATACATTGTTACTATTTTATCAGTTATCTACTCAGGCGTGTTGAACTAAGTTATGTCAATTCAACCGCTATATGTTTACTAAAATAACTCAGTAACTCTTGAATAACCGTCACTCGCTGTTGCGCCGTTCCTAGCTTATCAGCATCAGTATAGCGTATGCCTGACGCGCCATTCATACGATAACGCTGAGCATCGGACTGAATCAACTTAATAATGGCTAACGCATCAACTGGTGTATCGGGTGCAAACTCTAGCGTCATACTACTACTATTAGCATCGATTTTATTAATCTTTAGCGGCTCCGCTTGTAAGCGCAGTCCGTGAATGGCAAACAGCTGCTTGGTTTGATCTGGCAAAGTACCAAAGCGATCTATCATTTCAGTGCGAATATCCGTTAATGCGCCTTTATCATCGGCATTACTGATGCGTTTGTAGAATAACAAACGTTGATGCACATCATGCAAGTACTCTTCTGGTATCAATGCTGAGCTGTGCAAATTAATCTCACTGGTCAGCGATAGCGGGGTATTTAAATCTGGCTCTTTACCCGCTTTAATCGCTTTGGTAGCGCGCTCAAGCATGTCCATATACAAGCTAAAACCAATGGCCTGCATATTACCACTTTGCTGCTTGCCAAGTATCTCACCTGCCCCGCGAATTTCTAAATCTTCGCTTGCCAGCATAAAGCCTGCCCCCAAGGTATTGGCGCGCTCAATCGCATGTAATCTGCGTTTGGCGTCTCCCTTAAGGCCTTTAATCGATGGTACCAGTAAATAGCAGTAGGCCTGATGATGGCTACGACCTACACGACCACGCAGCTGATGCAGTTGGGCAAGACCAAATTTATCGGCACGTTCAATAATAATGGTGTTGGCATTGGGTACATCAATACCAGTTTCAATAATCGTCGTACAAACTAAGACATTAAAATTTTTATGATAAAACTGCTGCATGATCTGTTCAAGTTGCCGCTCCTGCATTTGTCCATGCGCAACCCCTACGCGCGCTTCTGGCACCAACTCGCGGATCGTTTC